>JANNLO010000045.1:0-2336 GCA_031396835.1 Snowella sp. SOY_38_metabat_116 | reverse complement strand
AAGGTTATTTCTCTGTCATCTTATTAGCTCAGCTTATGCTTCGTTTTGATAAAATATTTAAAAGTTATGTTTTACTCTCCTTAGATTCATAAATTAATCCCCTCTCCCTGTTTTTTGACTTTTTCAGCAAGCCCTAATTACATTATTTTTTATCTGGAAAAACTAGAGCATATAGAAGTTGTTTGCATTCTTCATGGAGCTAGAGATATTCGCTTTGTTTTGGAGAATTATTCATCTTTAGATTAAAGTAAAATGATCGCCTCCTCTAATCTCATTCCCACAAAAAGCGATCACACTTTCATCCGTCAAAGTAATCGCACTTTCAACAGTCAACACAATCGCGGTTTTAAAGTTTAATCAACAGGATGACGGCGATCGCATTGATCCTTGATCCTAGCCATAATGAAATTTACAACTGATGATAATAATTTCTGTTTCTGTAATCTTATAAACTAGGCGATGTTCATCATTAATGCGTCTTGACCAATAACCCTTTAGTTGATGTTTTAAGGGTTCGGGTTTACCGATTCCAGAGAACGGATGGCGTAATATATCGTCAATTAAGTCAACGATTTTTTTATAGAGTTTTTTGTCTTCTATAGCCCATTCATTGAATTGTTTAAAAGCTTTCGGATCAAATACTATATTTTTCATGCCATTCTTTTGCGGTAATTGTCACTAAGTTTTCTTTATTTTCTACTCTGTCAATGGCTTCGGATAATTCGCGCTGATTGGCTTCTGTTGAAAGAAGGTATTCGGTCGTGTCGGGTTCAGATATTAAAATAATAATATCCACATCTGTTCCTTCTTCTAGTTCCGTAGAATGAAGCTCTATTTTTCCTTCTCTACCAACAGTTCCTTTCTGTTTAATGGCTCTAATCACGATTTTTCTCCTAAGATGTCAAGCGATTACTGCTATTATATCAAGACCAGCATGAGTTAAAACCTATGAAAATAAAAGCGATCGCAGTTTTAAGGTTCGATCAAGAAGGATCGCGCTTTCAAAAGTTAACGCGATCGCCTCCTCTAATCTCATTCCCACAAAAAACGATTGCTTCTTTGCTATATTGTCACTGACAAAAAAATCGCACCTCCTAGCATTCATCTCCAGAAAAAGTGGTCATACTGAAAATTTAGCATAATATTTTGTCTTTATTTGGGGTTTCCATTTTCGTCAAACGATTTAGGTTTACCAATTATATTTCCTTCACTGTAAGTCTCCTCTTGTTCCAATTGTCCATTTTCATAATACCGTTTCCACACTCCATTTTTTTTCGCTTTTCCTTCGACAATGCCAGTTATGAGGCTTTTAAAAAGGTCTTGAACAAGGCCACCTTCTGCTTTTAATTGCCCATTTTCATAATATGATTTCAACCATCCATTTCGGCTTCTATAACTATAAGTCTCCTCGTTTTGCAATTTTCCATTTTCATAATACCATTTCCAAACTCCATCTCTTGGCCCTTGAACATAGCGACTCTCTTGTCCCAATTGTCCATTTTCATAATACCATTTCCACACTCCATCTTTTTTCCCTTGAACATAGCGACTCTCTTCTTCCAATTGTCCATCGTAATAATAACTTTTCTGAACTCCATCTGGTATAGACTTATTTTTGGATTCTAATATTTTGTAATTTGATTCCCCCATAACATCTCCTGAAGCATTAAAGTAGGTGGATCTCGTTTTTACCCAAGGACTGCCTCTCTCTTTCCTACATTCTGAATATTTTGATAACACTCGCCCTGTACGAGTATCAAAAGACTCCATTTCCCTGCACTCCCAGCCAAATGGGGCTGATGAACATCCCAAAATGATAATGGGGAAGAAGCCTAAAGCTATCAGGTATAGAAAACTGATTTTTTTCATACAGAGTAAGTGGCTTAGTTGATTTGTCGTAAAAGTTTGTGTCTCTGACGCTGAGACGACTGAGCCGCATAACGTCAAAGTTGGGCAGACTCAATTGCAAAAAATTTATCATTCCTAAATTGTTATAGCACTTTTGCCTATTATGAGGTGCAAAAATAGCCCTCAAAGCCTTACTATATAAGTATTCTTAGATCGTGTTCTTGACTGAAACGCTATATATATTCACTCGTAGAAGTAGTAAACACATAAGGTGGACGAAAACTTTTGTACTCCATTTTCGGTTTGAATTGGTTCATTCTCATTGAATTCAATATTTACAGAAATAATACTCCCTTCCCAGTGTAGAATTATACTTAAATAGGAGACGAATTCATGAATAGAGCAGAGCAATTAAAAGCAATAAGCTTTGACGCAGAAGAATGGGAAAAATTATTTTACAAATATCAGCAGGAATATATAAGAAAACG
>JANNLO010000044.1:0-1949 GCA_031396835.1 Snowella sp. SOY_38_metabat_116 | reverse complement strand
ATGCGTTTCACGACACCCTTTGTCGCTGACTCTGGCTTTGTTGGGGCGGCAGGAGATAAACATTTCATCACCTTAGCGGTAACAGGATATCCCTTAGAATCAGTCACTATTTCTTTACCCCTAGACATGGGACGTTCTCTTTCAGTAAAAGCAGTTGATCAGACAGGAAAAGAAATTGCCAGTACCTCTAAAATTTCGTCAGAGGGCATAATGATTAATTTTGCTCAACCTGTCAAGCCTGATTCTTATGTCACGATCCAACTATCTGGCGTTGATATGTCGAGCATGGGCGGTCGTGTTCTCTATCGAGTGACATCCAAGTTACAGGGAGTAGAAGGCCAAATTCCCCTCGGATCGGCAATGATTAGCTTAAAAAATCAAAATTAGAAGTTTTCTAAAAAGTTAAGGGGAATAAGCTGTTAATTATTTAAAACGCATACAGGTAAGGGGCTTAAGCCCCTTTTTACAAGACTTTTAGAAAAATCATTATGCAATCTAAATTCATGACAGCTTATTTCTATTTTTTGATAATTATTATTGCTAAAGTATAATCAGTAAAATATTAGTATTCCCCTTATTTTCGGTTTTTGATAATAATAACAATAACTATTATTTAATAGTTTCTCATACCTTATTTATTAATTTTAAAAAATGAATTGATCTTTATTTGGCTTTTAAGATGGAACTTCAAGACACCTTAGCTTTATTACATCCCGCGATCGCCATTACCGTTGTTTTTCCCTTGATTGGTATTGTGGTGAATCGCGCCTTACTCACTCGTCAACGCCGTTTGCAAACTAAAGAAGGTCAAAAAAGTAAAATTCCGCCCGCAGTTGGTGCCGAACACGTTGCGATCGGAAATTGGTTGAGTGGTTCGGTGGTTGGTGTGGCTTTTCTAGGAATGGCCTATCCTATTTTTTCAAAAATGATTAATAATGATATTTTCACAAAAGAACCTTTTCGCGCCTTTTTTGTGATTGCTATTTTCCTATTAAGTATTAGCTCATTTGCCTTTTTATTCAGAACAAAAATTAAACATTGGCGGGGTATTTTTGCGAGCTTAACAGGAATGGGATTGATTATTTTAGGATTTCAACCAGAAGTTTATCGTCGAGATAGTGAATGGTTTGTTTCCCATTATTATTATGGAATTGCTGCCGCTTTACTAATGATATTTTCAGTTGTAATCATTCAAGATATTTATCAAGATCGAAAAAATAACTGGAGAAAAGCTCATATTATTCTCAATTGTTTTGCTTTACTACTTTTTATCGGTCAGGGAATGACAGGAGCCAGGGATTTATTAGAAATTCCTTTGCATTGGCAACAACCTTATATTTATAAATGTGATTTTAATAATAAAACTTGTCCTGAACCTAAATAAAAAAGAGTTTTTGAAATGATCAATTCAAGAATTTTTGCCCTAGAAAACTTCGTTCGTTTCTCTGATCAATCTGCCACAGTAACTGAAGTTATTCAGACTGAAAACTCTAGTATTGCAATTTGGGGAATCAAGCATGGACAGTCTGTTCAAGCTCATTTGCATCCCGATGGACAAGATACTTGGTTAATGCTCAGAGGAACTTTAACTTATTATTTAGGCAATCAACAAAGCCAAATTTTGAAGACGGGAGACATTGCTTTAGCTGATAAAAATCAGGTTCATGGAGCAATTAATAATAGTAGTGAAGATGCAGTTTTTGTTTCCATTTATTCAGCCCCTCAAATTGGTTATCAAAAAGCTTTTTCTTAAGCAATAATTATTATTTTATACTCAAAGTTTTAAGAAAATCTTTTTAATTTATAAAGTAATTAGGGCTTGCTGAAAAAGTCAAAAAACAGGGAGAGGGGATTAATTTATGAATCTAAGGAGAGTAAAACATAACTTTTAAATATTTTATCAAAACGAAGCATAAGCTGAGCTAATAAGATGACAGAGAAATAACCTT
>JANNLO010000043.1:0-8509 GCA_031396835.1 Snowella sp. SOY_38_metabat_116 | reverse complement strand
AAGGTTATTTCTCTGTCATCTTATTAGCTCAGCTTATGCTTCGTTTTGATAAAATATTTAAAAGTTATGTTTTACTCTCCTTAGATTCATAAATTAATCCCCTCTCCCTGTTTTTTGACTTTTTCAGCAAGCCCTAATTAGGAGGTTATTCTTCTGCCAACTAATGAGCAAGGATTACG
Organism: Snowella sp. SOY_38_metabat_116; assembly: GCA_031396835.1. Taxonomy (GTDB): domain Bacteria; phylum Cyanobacteriota; class Cyanobacteriia; order Cyanobacteriales; family Microcystaceae; genus Snowella. The sequence continues at coordinate 8,330 of JANNLO010000043.1, read as the reverse complement.
ATGTATTTATCTTTGTCAGTCTCTAACAAATACTTATCGTCCTATCTATGTCGTCAGGCTAGATGAGCGTGATGGTCAGCTTTTTATTTTGGCTGGCGATGATTGAATCTAAGTTTGATGCGATCGCTCTTCAGGAGTTACGGACTTATGTTTTGCATAACCGTGATGATGATGCAATCCAAAAGTGATTTGTTAATCGTCGTCTAAATGGAATTAACGAAAAATGCTAGAGCAAACATTAACTATTGCCAAATTAGTTAGCACCTGTCTAGGAATTCTTAAACAGCTTTCCAATAATGCTGATAAGCTGATAGAAAACCACAAAACAATGATTAGATCATTACAACTTCAAGATATTGTTCTTGAGAGAATAGAGCAAAAAATTGACAATCAAGTCATTAGAATTGCGGCCAAATCAAATATCTTTATCTTAGATTCTATAAGATCTAAAAATACATCGGCTAAAAACAACAGTTTAAATGCGGCTTATCAAGGTTTTACTGAATTAATTTGTCTTGATCCTAATCAAGATACTAGAGGCACATCGGTTACAATTCCGAATAAAAAACTAATTGCATTAGGTTACTTAGGACGTTTCTCTTATTATTGCATACTTGGTTCCTATAAAGATTCTATAACTCAAGTGTATGAGTTTACATCTCAGTATCCAGATATGGGAGTCGAAATTTTTGATGCTAGTTTCTTTTCTAAAGAATATAAAAGACAGCTTAAAAAAATTGAATCTCAAATTGAAAAGTGTAATTTAGGAATAGGTTCTCAAGGCCTTCCTAGCAATCAATTGCGTCCATTGCTTGAAATGGAAGAAGAATCGATCAAGGAGGATATTATTCAAGAGAGTAAATCTTGCTTAATTTATTTGCAAAAACTCGCTTAATCCATTTTGTAAAAACAAAAATTCGATGTTAATTTTCTTAAACTCTGGAGCTATTTTATGGACAGATACACTGCATTCAACCTATTTATGGTAGATTTGGTGAAAGCCGCAAATGAAACTTGTGATCTTAATGAGCTTTTTGAAATAAAAAGTTCTGAAGTGTTAGAAATAATACTTGAAATTCTCCGTCAAGGATGGTGGGTTTTTGTTGCTTTAGCTGCAATTCTATCTCTTTCAGGAATAGCTTTTGCAACTTCGCTTGTTACATTTTTATTAAGTCCACCAGGAATAATGATTGCAGTTGCTATTGGTGTTTCTGCCTCTGCGGCGTTGTGGGAATTATATCGTGATCGAGAATTACCTATAGCGATTAAAGAAGTAGGCTCAAAATATAAACCTTTATATGAACAAATACAAAACAGCGAAAAAAAAACTGATGTACGTCATCAGAAAATTGATAGCCTACTGGAGGATGGGGTAATCGCTTTGGTTTCAAAAGCAAAAGCTTTATCTAATCAGCAGAGACAAGATCTCAGAAAAAATATTCGGAAATTCTTTGGGATGAATTAGTTGTAGGGTGTGTCCCACGCACAAAATTTTTTTCTTTTAGCTTCAAATGAAATTTTCTCTATTTTCTCAAGTTCAACTAACCCAAAATATTCCTCAATTCGGTCTAAAAAAAGGGAGTATTGGCACAATTGTCGAATATTATCCAATGTCCAACAGTCTAGAAGATGGCTACAGTATAGAAAGCTTAATTTATCAAGAGACAGTAGAAGTAGCTGAATCTCAAATTGCAATGATTACTATTAAGAAAAAACGAGAAATAGTCAGCCTTAAATAAGTCAATAATAATAAGATCTTTATAAGCTACTCTCTTTAATTTCTACCGTTAAAAATCTAAATTTAACCTATGTCTTCCGAAAACATTGCCACCGTTACCCAAATGATCGAATCTCTCCCAGAGACAGCCCAAACGCAACTCATAGAACATCTTCGAGAATATATTGCTAGTCTTCAAAATGAACTAGAGTGGGATAACCTAGTCAGCAAAACCCAACATAATTTGATTAAACCCGCCAAACAAGCTAAACAGGAAATTGCTGAAGGTAAAATTAAATCTTGTTTGCTCAAACTTTATTAAAATGCGATCGCCTCAAGCCTGTAAAATACTACAATATAAGAAACAAGAAAGAAGCCACTACACCAATCGGATAGTAACTTCTTCTTTCAATTAATTTGAATTAATTTTAAACTTGAGCCTAGTGTTAGACGTTGCTTAGTTCGCAGCTAAACAATGTCTTTTTTTATTGCTAGATTTCTTCGTCACCAGAACCAACTTGTTTTAGGTGAATATGTTTGCGTCCCAAGGTAATTTCAAATTCATCCCCAGACTGCAAATTCATCTTTTTGGTATAAGCTGAACCAATTAACAAATTGCCATTAGATTGAACACTAATGCGATAACTAGCAGAACGTCCACCTCGACCTTGACCATTGAGCGTACTATCTAAGTCAATTCCTTCTGCATCAATTAAAGCGTTGAGGAATTTCATCATATTTACTCGCTCGATTCCATTTTTGGTTTCGGCAGAATAACCGCATTCTCTGGCTTTTTCTTCTTTGCTGACGTTGCCAAGATCTTTAACTTTTTGAATTAAATCTTGGCCAGTTAAAGGTTTAGATTGAGTTGTTTTAGGCATCTACTTCAATAATTAGTAATGAATGGTCTAGTGTACAAGTTTTTGGTTTTGAGTAGTAGTAACTTTCTCAAAAAAAGTTGCAGTTACTGTCTGTCTCTAAATTTATCTTACACGCTTAAAGTGAATTTTATTCAACTTTTGACCAAATTAATTTTAAACTTTTTTATCAATCTTTACCCTAGCATCTAACTTATAGTCAGTAACTATTTGAGTTTTTCCATTTTCTCAAGCTGTTGGTCTTATTTCTAACCTAAGAGAGAGACTTATTTTAACAATAGCTGGACAAAGTTTAGTTATTTATTAGTCAATTAAACAACAAAAATGAAGCTAACAACCAAAAGTCATTATAGTGTGAAAGCTTTGCTTGATCTGAGCTTACAATCAGGTTATGGGCCAGCTTCTGTAAAAGCGATCGCAACTCGTCAAGATTTACCCGCTCCCTATCTGGAAAAATTACTGATGGAAATGCGTCGTGCTGGTTTAGTAAAATCAATTCGAGGTGTTCAAGGTGGCTATCAATTGACCTATCCACCTAATCAAATTTCCTTAGGACAAATTTTAGAAGCCGTTGGAGAAACAGTTGATCCCCTACCTCATTATCGTCCTGATGTTGGGCAAGCCGAAGATTGGGTAACATTCAGTTTATGGAAACAACTCCACCAAAAACTTAAGGAATCACTTTATAGTATTACCTTGGCAGATCTTTATTATGATGCTCGCAGTTGGCAGGCATCTCAGAACGAGGAAAGCAATTTCATTGTTTAAATATTTGAGGATAAAAATTAATGGAAAATTTGACCAACTCAGTTAGTTATGAAGGTGGCTGTCATTGCGGTGCTGTCAGGTTTTGTATCATCGTTAAGCAACAAAAAGTTATTGATTGTAATTGTTCAATTTGTCGCAAGAAAGGTTTCCTTCATCTAATTATTCCCAAGTCGGATTTTACCTTACTCCAAGGAGAAGAAATATTAAGTACTTATACCTTTAATACCCACACAGCCAAACATCTTTTTTGTCGTCTTTGTGGCATTCATTCTTTCTATCATCCTCGTTCCCATCCCCAAGATATTGACATTAATATCCGTTGTTTGGATGGTGATATTCTTTCCCAATTTATTATCGAACCTTTTGATGGCATGAACTGGGAAGAAAATGTTAGTAAAATTCAGAATAAAGCAGCAACTTCTTTTTCTTAAAGCATCGGTATATTAAACAGAAAATTTTGGTATTCAATAGCTATTTAAGCAAAATTTATGCGGGAGAATCTAGAAGCAATTATTTTAGTTTGTGCGGCGATCTTGGACTATCTTATTGGTGATCCCTGGGGCTGGATTCACCCTGTACAAGTGATGGGATGGAGTATCAATCATTTCACTCAATTGAGCTTAGAATTATGTCAATCAAAATGGCAACGTCGTAGTGTGGGAATTGTGCTTGGGCTGGTCATGATTTTGGGAAGTGGAGCGATCGCCTGGAGCATAATTCAAGTAGCAAACCAGATTCATCCTTTACTAGGAATAATTACTGAGATAATTTTACTGGCCAGTTGCTTTGCAGGAAAAAGTTTACGACAAGCGGCGGAAAAAGTTTTGCTTCCTTTAAATGCGGGAAAAATTGAAACGGCTCAAAGACAACTCAGTCAATTTGTGGGCCGAGATACGGATCATCTTTTAGAGGAAGATATATTACGAGCAACCCTAGAAAGTGTGGCGGAAAATACGATTGATGGAGTTACTTCCCCTTTATTTTATGCGATTTTGGGTGCGTTTTTTGTCCATATTGGTAGTGTTCCCTTCGCGATCGCCTATAAAGCTGCAAGTACTTTAGATTCAATGATTGGCTATTTACGAGAACCTTATACCGACATTGGCTGGTTTAGTGCAAAGTTTGAAGATTATTTAACTTATTTACCCTGCCGTTTGACGGTTTTAACCTTGGCATTTTTGTCTGGGCAACCCCAGGGAATTTTGCAAATCTGCCGTCGCGATGCGTCCCAAGACCCTAGTTTGAATTCGGGTTGGAGTGAATGTGTCTATGCGGCGATTTTAGGGGTGCAGTTGGGCGGAATAAATTATTATCAAGGCGTTCCTAAACCGAAACCACTTCTGGGCGATCGCACCTTTCCTATTACTTCTGACAGCGTTGAACAGGCATTTGTTTTAACCCGTCATTGTTTTCTACTTTGGCTTGCGATCGCCTTGGTTGGATTAGTTCTCAAAAAAATTGCAAATTAGACTTGACAGTTTAGGGATAAGGTCTGTTAAGATAATAAAGGTTTACACAAGCTTTGGGGTGTCGCCAAGTGGTAAGGCAGCGGGTTTTGGTCTCGCCATTCCTAGGTTCGAATCCTAGCACCCCAGTTTCAAAATTTAACAAGATCTTAAGAAATTTGTTCTTCGGTCTGATCTTCTTTTGTTCCCATCAAATAAGGATCTTCTTGCGCCAGCCATTTGACAAGGGTTTGCAACTTACCCCGTTCGATATAGGGCCAACCGCCACCTTCTTCAATATCTCTCAGGAGTGCATATAAATCCTTACGAGTGTTAGGTAAAGACGGTTCAAATTGTTCTACGCAGATATGACGATGTAATCCTTCCAAAGTACGCAATAAGAGTAATAGGCGATCGCTATCCTCTCCACACTTATTTGCAATTGTACTAACCAGATTAACAATCTCTTCAAGCTCACTTTCCAATAGATTTTCATTCATAAATATTTACGTCTCTTAGCAAGCCGAATCATTCCACTCCTCACTATAAAAGATTGGGGGACAATAAAGAATTCCCGACAGGAGAACGGAAAGAAGGTAACGAAAGTTTGGTAAAGTAGATCCCGATAACATTAGCCTAACTTGTTCCCGATATAATTAATTGCTTTATGCGTAAGCCCTATCAGGACAAGATTTTACTAATTTGAGATTGACTAAACGAGGTTAAACATGAGGTTTCGTGCATTAATCGTAGCCTTTCTATCTGTTTTTCTAGGTATCCTCACCATGTTAAATGGCGGATCAGCCTTTGCCCTCGACCGAGAGCAAGTAACTTATGACGAGATTGTTGGGACTGGATTAGCGAATAGCTGTCCAACTGTCACATCTTTTTCCAGAGGAACGATACCTGTAGAAAGCAATAAAACTTATAGTGTCTCTGATCTATGTATAGAGCCACAGCAATACTTTGTTAAAGAAGAACCCCTTAACAAACGTCAAGAAGCGGAGTTTGTTCCAGGAAAACTTTTAACCAGATATACAACGAGTTTAGAGCAAATTCGAGGTTCTATTTTTGTTGATCAAGATGGTGTTTTAACCTTTAAAGAAAAAGACGGAATCGATTTCCAACCAGTTACCGTTTTGTTACCAGGTGGTGAAGAAGTTCCCTTTTTCTTTACTATTAAAAACTTTGTTGGCAAAACTGAATCTGGTTTTACTTCGATTAATAGCTCTACCGACTTTGTGGGTGGATTTAAAGTCCCGTCTTATCGGGGTGCTGGCTTCTTAGATCCTAAAGCTCGCGGTGTTTACACGGGCTATGATAATGCGGTTGCTTTACCTGCATCGGCAGATAGCAAAGAGTTACAACGTACCAATGTTAAACAAACTCCTGTTGGTAAAGGAACGCTTTCTCTCCAAGTCACTCAAGTTGATGGCGCAACGGGAGAAATTGCTGGAATCTTTGAAAGTGAACAGCCTTCTGATACGGATTTAGGTGCGAAAAAACCTGTGGATGTGAAGATTCGTGGAATTTTCTATGCGCGTGTTGCTACTGAAGATTAATTATTATCTAGAAATCTATTAGCTAATAGTTTATTTAGATAACAAATAACTGAGTTTAATAGCTGGATTAGAGGGATATTTTATCCTTCTTTTTTTTTGAGTTTTATTTAATATTAATAGTCTCGCTTGGAACTTTAACTTTTTCATATTTTTTTGCGAACATAAACCAAAGCGTTAGAGTAATGCCAATCGGATCATAATAGATATTTATTTTTACTATTGAATTTCGCTTTTATAGTATTTTTATTAGTTCAGCTTATTCAAAATAATGCTCGCTATTTCATAAAGTAGGTAAATATTGAGATCACCGAATCAAAAAGTAGATAATTATGTTTTACCTAATTATTTTGACCAAAATTAGGCAATTCAGTTTTATCTAGAGTGCTTATTTCTGATGGTAAAGGAGTTACTAAACGAATATTAATATCGATTATTAATTGATTTTTTTCAATTTTAATATTAGCTCTTTTTACGACAAGAACAGACACACAATCACTCGCATCATATTCAATTGATTCATCATTTTTGTAACCTGCATCTTCTAGCCATTCTGAAATATTGCGCCAATTTTCGACTTTGCCATTACTATTTCCCACTAATTCTTTGACATATTGATACAAAGTGTTACACAAATCTACACCCACACCTTTAGCACTTTTATTCAATTTTTCAGCAATTTCAGTTGGGCTATAACCACAAAGTAAACCTTTCAAATGCTTTTTTTCGATTGGAGTAAGTCGTTTTCCTTTAACTTCAGCGAGGTCAATATAAATAGTTTCTACATCCCAATGCTTAGCAGCCTGAAAAAAAGGATCGTTGTTAAGTAACATAGTTTTAATTACCGAAGATTTCTAGTCAAATCCTAACATAATTCCTAATGTTGGTTAGTTGAATTTAGTTCATAAGTTTTATATAGTTAAAATCGAATACTTTCTATTCAACAGAAATGTACAAATGTTAACCATTATTTTGTATGTATTTCTACTTAAACTAAGGCTTCAATATGAACAATATGTTGCAAAACTGGAATCCCTTTATACCAACAAAAAGAGATTTGGAAAGAACCGATGAATTAGCGAAAAAAGACCCCATAATAGCTGGCGTTCTAACTTATTTCTTTTTACCTGCGGGATTAATTTATCTGAATCGAGCAATTAATCCTCTAAAAATTTTTGGTTATACTATCTTTCTTCTCATATTTTTCTCTACTGTTTTTAGTAGTCGAAAAAATGAAGATAATAGCAATCCGCTTGTCAATTTAATTGCTTTTGTCGGTATGAGTGGATGGACAGCAGAGCAAGTGATAACCGTTAATAAAGCTCGCCAACGCAAAAAAGGAAACTCTTTTACTCCTTCTGTTAATAACTTTGATAAGCAAGAATCAGCATCTTCTTATTCAAAAATTGATGATCAAGCAATAGCTTCACTGAAAGAGTTAAAGCAGCGATTTGAAGCAAATGAAATCACTCAAGAAGAATTCAAAATAGAAAAGCAAAAAATCCTTGGTTCTTTATAAGACTCAAGAACAAATCAAAAACACACAATTTCACCTTTTCACTTAAATTAGGATTAATGATTATTATGGCTGGTTTATTTAATAATATTGGACGAGCATTTAGTGATAGCATTTCGGAAGCTTCAACTCAAACTACGGTTGAAAATCAAAGGCAAGGCGAACTTTCTAAATTAGAAGCTCAACTTAGAGATATAGATCTTAAACTCAAAAATAATTACACTCTACTTGGACAAGAAACGGCTGATTTAATTCGTAAAGATCAAGCAATTGATATTAATTCTATCGCTAACTTTTTTAAGCCTATTACTCCCTTCCCAGTGTAGAATTATACTTAAATAGGAGACGAATTCATGAATAGAGCAGAGCAATTAAAAGCAATAAGCTTTGACGCAGAAGAATGGGAAAAATTATTTTACAAATATCAGCAGGAATATATAAGAAAAC
>JANNLO010000042.1:0-5025 GCA_031396835.1 Snowella sp. SOY_38_metabat_116 | reverse complement strand
CTTCAAATGTAACCATTGCCGAAATTGAACAAAAGCTTAAAGATGTTAAAATCTTGATGAGTTCAGAACAAATATCTAGAACTTTAGAACACATTTTTGCCTTAGTCTAAATGTATATTTCTTGAGTGGGAAGGGAGTAGGCGATCGCTGTTGTGGAGTTCCAGAAGGTTATCGGCGATCGCAAAGTCAAAAAATTGATAGGAGATCGCTGTTGTGGAGTTCCAGAAGGTTATCGGCGATGTGGAGTTCCAGAAGGTTATCGGCGATCGCATTTTTAATTGATAGGCGATCGCTGTTGTGGAGTTCCAGAAGATTATCGGCGATCGCAAAGTCAAGAAATTTATAGCGCGATCGGGTTCTTTGAAAAATTTTAGAAAATAGCGATCGCCGATCTTGTAGGGTACGTTAATGAAATGTAACGCACCTTTTTTAATACCAACTTAGATTTTAACTATTAGGTTTGATGTTAAACTTAGGCTTTGAAGCATAGTAATAAGTCTTGTTTAGATGCAGTTTGAATGGAATCCAGGCAAAGCAAACTCGAATTTGAAAAAGCATGGTGTTTCATTCAACGAGGCATCTACTGTTTTTAACGATCCTTTATCTGTGACATTTCCTGACCCAGATCACTCTTTTGGCGAGGAGCGTTACGTTATCATCGGATTATCAAGTGCTAATCGTATGCTGATAGTCCCTCATACAGATCGAGCAGATCTCGTTCGGATTATCAGCGGACGAGAGGCAACCCGAAATGAGCGGAGGTTCTATGAAGATGGAGAATAATCAAGAGCTAGAGGACGAGTCACGCCCTGAGTATGACTTTAGCAAAATGCAGGGCGGCGTTAGGGGAAAATATGTCGGGCGATACCAAGCAGGGACAAACATAGTATTGCTTGAACCTGACGTTGCTCAAGCCTTTCCTACAAGTGACGCGGTTAATGAAGCACTTCGTCTGCTCATGCAAATCGCCCAAAGACAGAAGTCTAACACTGCGCTGGAGCCAACCTCTCAAACGTGAGCTTTAAAAGTTAAAGGTTGACTACGGCGGCTCAACTTTGCCGCTATACCGAGAATCGATAGGCCCGTTAAGGTTATCTGTTTCGAGCCGAGATTAAGCAAGTAAAAAAGGTTGGCTTCGTTGTGGATTTCCAGAAGGTTATCGGCGATCGCGTTTTTCTAATTTAAGATTAGGAGAGGGCGATCGCTTTGGTTTTTAAGACTTTTGAAGTAACAACCTAAACCCTGATTTTTAAACATTATGACAAAGCTTCTTCCCTCTCGTATTCATGTTTTAAGCAAACCCACTGGCGCGATCTGTAATCTGGATTGTTCCTACTGTTTCTTTTTAGATAAAGAAGAGCTTTATCCTGGCAGTAAATTCCGCATGACGGATGAACTGTTAGAAACCTATATTCGTCAACTGATTGAATCCCATAAAACCCGTGAAGTAACCGTTGCTTGGCAAGGGGGAGAACCGACTTTAATGGGTGTGGATTTTTTTAGAAAGGCGATCGCGTATCAAGAAAAATATCGCAAACCAGGCACAATCTTTGAGAATACTTTACAAACTAATGGAACCCTTTTAGATGATGAATGGTGTGAGTTTTTTAAAGAGAATAATTATCTAATTGGCTTAAGTTTAGACGGGCCAAGAGAATTACATGATGCTAACCGAGTTGATAAAAAAGGTGGCCCCACTTTTGATCGGGTAATGCGGGGTTTACGGCTCTTGCAAAAGCACGGCGTTGAATATAATATTTTAACCACTGTTAATCGGGTTAATGCAGAGCATCCTTTGGAAGTTTATCGCTTCTTACGAGATGAAGTCAAAACGACTTGGATACAATTTATTCCCGTTATTGAACGGATTAATGAAGATGGTCGAACCCTTTATCAACAAGGAACAACGGTTTCAGAAAATTCTGTTTTGCCCGAACAATTTGGCAATTTTTTAATCACGATTTTTGATGAATGGGTACGTCATGATGTAGGCAAAATCTTTGTGCAAACCTTTGAAGCGGCGGTCAGAAGTTGGTTGAATATGCCGACGGGAATGTGCTTTTTTTCGCCGACTTGTGGTTCTGGGGTTGCCCTCGAACATAACGGCGATCTCTATTCTTGTGATCATTTTGTAGAACCCGATTATTTATTAGGAAATATTGTAGAAAATTCGATGGCTGAATTGGTCGGTAGCGATCGCCAATTTAAGTTTGGTCAAGACAAATTAAACACTTTACCGAAGTATTGTTTAGATTGTGAGGTGCGTTTTGCTTGTCATGGAGAATGTCCCAAACATCGTTTTATTAATACTCCCGACGGAGAACCTGGTTTAAATTATCTTTGTGCGGGTTATAAAGCCTTTTTTACTCACATTGATGAACCTCTAAAAATAATTGTTGATCTTTTTAATAAAGGACGAGCGGCAGAGGAGGTCATGCAAAAGTTAGCGGTTAAAGATCAGGCTAAGAAAAAGCCTACAGGTTTTGGTAAAGCTATTCATTAATCCTGTCTTTTGTCTTGCTAATTAAACTCAATAATCTATGGAAATAAACGATGACCAATGAATTAGCGAAAGAAGAAGCCTGAATCATCGTCAAGATTTAAAACAAATAGAACGGGGACGCTTTACCTATCAATCTCGTTTATCCATTAGTTTTGTTGTGGCAAATAAACCCGAAAAATACTTCCTTTGTTAACTTCAGATTCAACTTCTACTTTGCCTTTGTGACCTTCTATAATCCGCCGAGATAAATACAATCCTAAACCGCTAGTCGAACGTCTATGATTTCCCTGATAAAAACGCTCGAATAACATTATTTGATCTGCTGCTGAGATTCCTACTCCTGTATCTTCGACTTCTAAAATGACAAAAGAATTAGTTGTACTAGCTATTTTGAAGCGAACTGTGATCACTCCTTCATCTGTGAATTTGATAGCATTACCCACTAAATTTGTTAGGACTCGCTGTAATTCTAGACGATCACCTTTTACCGTAGTACAAATTTTACTATTTTCTAAAATTAAGTTAATTTCTTTTTCTTCAGCCAAAGGTAACAGTTCGCGTAACACTTTTTCTGCGATCTCTTGTAGGTCAACCGTAATCAAATTTAGTTTTTTCTCTCCTGCTTCATGGCAATAAACTTCTAAGAGATTATTCACCATTTCTAATAAATTTTGGTTGCTACGAATCATCACCTGAATAACTTCTTCCGTCTGTGGCGAAATTGTGCCATAAATTCCCTGTTGTAATAAATCTAGCATTCGGTTAGCCGCGACCAATGGCGTTCGTAAATCGTGGGTCATGCGTGAGACAAAATCATCCTTTTGGCGGGCTAATACTATTTTTTGTTCATTAGCGATCACTACTTCTTGTTTTACTTGATAAATACGTAGAGCATTTTGAATTGTTTTAACTAAATGACTTGGTAATATTTTAGACTTTGATAAATAATCTGATGCTCCTGCTTTCATGATCTCAACAGCAATTTGTTCGTCTCCTTGACCTGTTAAAACAATTAAAGGAATCATTAAACCATTACTACGCAAGTCTTTTACGATAGCCAATCCGTCTTTATCAGGAAGTCGATAATCTATAAAAATACAATCAAAGTTCTTCTTCTTTAAAAATTCAATCGCCGATTGATAGTCTTTTGCTTCAGATACTTCAAAATTAGCTTCAATTGTTTTTAAAGCACGGCGAACTGCCATTCGATCTACTATATCATCATCTATAATTAGGATTTTGAGAGTCTCTTGCATAAATAATTTACGGCTTTTTGCATAATGTCCAGTATTTGTTTAAGATTTCCATTGTCTCAACAAAATTTTTAAAAATCATTGGTTTAATTATATAACCAGCTACATTAAAATTATAAGCTTCAAGTCGATCTTGCTTTTCGCTAGAAGTCGTCAAAACAACAACGGGTATTCTTCTGAGGCTTGGCTCAGCTCGCATTTGCTGCAAAAATTCGATTCCGTTCATTCTCGGCATATTCAAATCTAGTAAAATTATGAGATTGTCCAAAGGAAGAACAGGAACATCACTTTTCTCATTTTTTAACATGGCAAGAGCTTCCGCCCCATTAGCTGCTTGATAGAGCGGGTTCTGAAAATTGTTTCTCTTGAACGCTCTTTTTACGTTCATGATATCTATTTCATCATCTTCAATTAATAAAAAACTGAAAGGTACATTATCCATAAGAAATTAAACATATAAAAGTTTTCCAGAAAGGCCTATAGCAACTATTGCTGAAGTCGAGTTTATTCATTGCTTGACTTGTTATTAAATAATTATTCTCTATTATCATAAAGTTTTCCCTTCAAAAAATGCTGTTAACCTAGTCAATATTTTCAATTTTATTGTAATTGTAAAATTTTTTTAGAATCAATCTAGGTATATTTTTCAGGAGCTAAAAATTTGTATTACTCATGATTTTAGAACTCTTTAAACTATCTAGAAATATTCTCCATTCAAATTTTGGTTCTTGTCGGCAATCTGAAAAAAGTTTTATTCTATCTAAGGATATTTTGGCAAAAAATTATTTCAATAAACTTTATTCAAATAAGAAAATATCATAATCAATCAATAAGCAAAAGTGATTTTTCAATTAATAAAAAAGTTGTTTGATACTTTATTACCAGCGAATTAGCAACTTTTAATAATTTTAGGATTAAGTATTTATTTTTCTATAGCATAACTCTATCGAGTAGGCATTATGATCTATCTTTGTGAACAATTTCCAACTAAAAATTATTCATGATTTTAAGATAAAGCTAAAAAGCAAAGATACTTAGAAAGATTGACCGTCCCGATATTTTTAAGAAAGTATTTTGTCTTGCTTTCAGATACTAAAATGTCTTCTTAAGCTGCTTAAAAATAATTGACTAATTAGGGCTTGCTGAAAAAGTCAAAAAACAGGGAGAGGGGATTAATTTATGAATCTAAGGAGAGTAAAACATAACTTTTAAATATTTTATCAAAACGAAGCATAAGCTGAGCTAATAAGATGACAGAGAAATAACCTT
>JANNLO010000117.1:0-33145 GCA_031396835.1 Snowella sp. SOY_38_metabat_116 | reverse complement strand
GTCTGAAGTGCAGATTTTAAGACTCCTCCTCCGACTGGCGATCGCGCGATTTCCACCAAATTTTCTAGCAAACTTCTTTGGACTTCAAAGGCCACTTTATCAATTTTACGAGCCGCGACTTCCAAAACTAAGGCAATTTGGTTAGCTGTAATTTCCATCAAATCAGCCGTTGCGAGGGTGAAATGATTGGGTTCAGAATGTAACAAAGTCACAATTGCCAATAACTCGTTTCCTTGAAGAATGGGAACAGAAAGGGCTGAACGAGCCGTATAAGGTTGATTTGGCAAGTTTAACCAACGCTTATCCTCCTCAGTATCCGTAATTAAGCCTACTTGACGATGATGGACAACCCAGCCCGCTAATCCTTTATCTAAAACACAATTTAATAGTTGATCCCGTTCTCCTGGTGTTATTTCTCCCCTAGTAAGAATGCTATGGGTTACCATGCCGTTATGATCTAACAAAAAAAGACTGCCTTTATCTGCGTCGGTTAACTGAACAGAGGTTTCTAATGCCTGATTTAAAGATTCTCTAAGTAAACTTTCTTCTTCCACAGAATAGGCGATCGCCATCCAATTAGCTAACAAATTATCAGTATGCAAAGGAACTTGGCCAGTGGTGTAACGTGCCATGACAACCAAATTTTCTAATAATTTTTTGTGCGATTCAAAAACCGTTTTATTGACCTTGAGTTCAGCGATCTCCCGACGCAACATCTTCACTTCTTCCAATAGCTGGTCTGTCGATTGATTATGTTCGCTCATCATCCTGTCCTTTAAGGTTTTACTCTATTTTAGTCTGTTGATTAAATTATGTTTGATTACTTGTTGATAGTAACCCAATCAAGGCATTAAATTATGATTGATTCGACTTTTTAAGATTCGCCACTTAGCTACTTGTTACTACCACATTTCTCAACAGTTTATAATTTTTACATACTGATTTTAATTTATTAAGAATTGTAAATTTTATTGCGACACCAGAAAAATTGATGTTTCAGAAACTCGACAATATCAAGAGTCTTACAATACATGATCTAAAAAGTATCAGGTGAGTTATAGTTATTAATATAAAAATGATAAACTTCTCTGAGTTTCTTTAATCCAGTCAGTATTAGTTCGCCTATTGAAAATTATTATTTTATAAATTATTTAATTATTCATCTTTAAGTTTAGATTTGTTTAGATAAATCTGTCTATTTTATTTTTTATGTGGAAAGTTAACGATGGAACCTTTAATTGTTGATGGTGTTTTAGAGTCTTTAGATAGTATTGCTGACTATATTTTAGCAGTAGCTCATCAAATAGAATTGGATAAAAAAAAGACCTATAAACTTCGTCTGGCTGTTGATGAACTCACGACAAATATTATTATTTATGGCTACCAAAATAATCAACAAAAAGGGGTTATCAAACTTCAATCTCAACTAGAAGGAGGACGTTTGAAAATTATTATAGAGGATTCAGCCCCGTCTTTTAATCCAAAAGATAATTTATTGATTGCCACACAATCTCTAGATCAACCTCTAGAAGAACGACCCATTGGTGGATTGGGAATTTATTTAGCTCTCGACGGTGTAGACGATTTTGTCTATGAGCGTGACAATGATCTTAACCGAATGACTCTCGTGGTTAATCAATAGTCTTTCTTGTAAGAAAACTTGTTGTAACCTAAAAATTAATTTCTATTATTATTAGTAGTAAATAGTCAATTAACAGATTAATTAAGAAACTTTTACTAACTAATGAATTTAATAAATTTTTTTTCTGTATTAAATTGTATAAGTATTGCCCTGCTGTTGGCGATCGCGTGGCCATTATCTAAGGTCAATGCTAATCCAGATGCACCCAATCAAATAAAGCCTGAAATTGAACCAGAAAAAACAATCACTTCTTTGCGAGAAAAGTGTAATTTTCAGCCCGATATCGCCTTAACTGAACCGCCCTTACTTCCATTAGGAAAATTAAATGTGGAAGAACAAACGGTTTATTTCCAAATAAGCGGTAGTACTCTTTTAAACCAAGAAATTTTAAATCAAAAAAAAATTACGGAACTTATTCAAAATAATCAAGGGAAACAATTAACTAAAACAGAATTTATTGTAATTTATCAAGAAACTGTCAAGTCACTCAATCAACTTTATTTAAATGAAGGTTATATTACTTCTAAAGTTGTTCCTCAAGAAAATTTAGCTATTCCTATTCCAGTTAATAATGTAGTTAATATTCCTGTGATTGAAGGGCGTTTAGAAGAGATTGTAATTATTAATAGGGGACGACTAAATCAGAATTATCTTTGCGATCGCATTCAATTAGGAATTAGAGTTCCACTTAATATTATTGATGTGGAAGAACAACTCAGATTGCTGAAACAAAATCCCTTACTGTCGGGCGTTAATGGCAATCTAAAAAATTCAGGAACAGTAGGATTAAGTATTCTTGAAGTAACGGTACAAGAAAGTCAACCTTTTAGTCTCAACTTAAGTTTTGATAACTATTCTCCTATTAGTTTGGGTTCAGAAAGAATGGCTATTAGCTTGGGTTATAAGAATCTCACAGGCTTAGGAGATGAACTATCAGCAACGTATTATCGCTCCACAACAGGCGGACTAAATTTAGCTGATTTTAGCTATCGAGTGCCGCTTAATCCGATGGACGGAACTCTACAATTGCGGGCAATTCCTACCTGGACAAAAGTAACTCAAGCCCCTTTTGATCAATTAGATATTACGGCAACAAATCCCGTTTATGAAATTAGTTATCGTCAACCTTTAGTGCGTAATATTCAAGATGAATTTGCACTTTCTTTAGGTTTTCGTTATCAAACAGGGGAAACTTTAGGATTAGGAAGACCCGATTTTTTTCCTCTTGGCAATATTAGTTCTAGCGTTATCCAATTTGGTCAAGATTATTTACATCGTGATCCCGACGGTTTGTGGTTTTTGCGATCGCAATTTAACTTTGGCACAGCCCATTTTAAAATAACTACCAACGCGGATTCTCTACCTGACGACAGCTTTTTTAGTTGGTTAATACAAGCACAAAGATTGCAACAACTAACAGCAGATCAGTTATTAATTATTCAAGCCGATTTACAACTCACACCAAACAATTTGTTACCCGATTATTTATATGTTATTGGAGGAGGAGAATCTCTGCGTGGTTATCGACAAAATGCCCGTTCTGCAGATAATGGATTTCGTTTTTCCATTGAAGATCGAATTACATTAGTACGGAATGAAGAAGATATTTCTATTTTTGAAATCGCGCCTTTTATCGATATGGGATCAGTTTGGAATAGTGCTGGAAATCCAGCTCAATTACCGTCCCAAAGTTTCTTAATTGGAGCGGGTTTAGGATTAATTTGGAATAACGCTTTTTCCCTTAATGGTTTAAGACTACGCTTTGATTATGGAATACCAATTGTCAACCTAACAGACAAG
The DNA here is from genome assembly GCA_031396835.1 of Snowella sp. SOY_38_metabat_116. Taxonomy (GTDB): domain Bacteria; phylum Cyanobacteriota; class Cyanobacteriia; order Cyanobacteriales; family Microcystaceae; genus Snowella. Next base: position 29,703 of record JANNLO010000117.1, on the reverse strand, counting down.
GGAAATAATCTCCAAGACGATGGTATTTATTTTCAAATTAATTATCAACCCTGGTAATAACTCATCATTTAATTGTCAACTTCAAAAGTCATAAAATACTTAGATAATTCAATTTAATTTAAACTCTTTGCAAATTTTCACAAACATTATAAAACCCAAAAATTTATTTAGAAATACAATAATTAACTCAATACTTCAAAGGTTAAAATCATGATTCAAAAAATATTTATTAAATCTTTTCTTCTTCCCTTGGCGATCGCCGTTTCATTATTAGAAAACTGGACAAATAAATCAGCATTAGCCCAAGTTACTCCCGCAAATGACGGCACAGGAACCTCAGTCAAGACAAATGGTAATCAATTTAATATCCAAGGCGGGACTCTGTCAGGAAATGGGACAAACTTATTCCATAGTTTAGAAAAATTTGGTTTAAGTCGGGATCAAATTGCTACTTTTTTGTCTAATCCCCAAATTCGCAATATTTTAACTCGCGTTGTCGGCGGCGATGCTTCGATAATTAATGGTCTAATTCAAGTCACAGGAGGAAATGCCAATCTGTTTTTAATGAATCCAGCAGGCATAATTTTCGGGCCGAATGCCATGATTAATCTGCGCGGAGATTTTGTGGTTACAACCGCTACAGGCATTGGTTTTGGCAATAATCAATGGTTTAATGCCGTTGGCAGCAATGATTACAAAACTTTGATCGGTAACCCGTCTCAATTTGTTTTTGATCTAGCCAATCCAGGCGTAATTTTAAATGCAGGCAATCTTTCTGTCGCAGAAGGTCAAAATTTAAGCTTAATTGGCGGAACAGTTATTAATACAGGAACAATTAGTGCACCAGGAGGAGATATTACGATCGCAGCAGTCCCTGGAACTAGTAAAGTCAAGATTTCTAAAGCAGGAAATTTAGTCAGTTTAGAAGTAGAACTATTACCCCAAACTGGACAAGCTTTGAATATTAATCCCTTAGATTTACCCACTTTATTAACAGAAGGCGCGAAGGGTTTAGCTCTCAATCTTCCCACTAATGCAGCAATAAAACCAGCAACGGCGATCGCATCAGGAACAATTAATACAGAAGGAACTAAGGGAGGACAAGTTGCTATTCTTGGTCAACAAGTCGGGGTAATCAATGGCAATATTAATGCCTCAGGAACCAATGGGGGTGGCATAGTTCGTATCGGAGGAGATTATCAAGGGAAAGGAACAATTCCTAATGCCAAGACTACAGTTGTTAATGAAAGTTCTCGAATTAGTGCAGATGCTTTGAGCAAAGGTGATGGAGGCAAAGTCATCATTTGGGGAGATAAACTCACTGAGTTTAATGGCATCATTACTGCAAAAGGAGGTTTGCTCAGTGGCAATGGCGGGTTTGTGGAAACCTCTGGAAAAGAACAATTAATAGTAGGAAATACCGCTCAAATCATTACCAGCGCGCCTCAAGGAATAACAGGAACCTGGTTGTTAGACCCAATAAATTTAACAGTAGTAGCTAGTGATGGGACTGGAACGATAGATGGGAGTGGTAATAATAGTCCATCTGATAACTCGATTAATAGTTCGACGATTGAGATAGCATTAAGTTCAACAAACGTTAATTTAACAGCCGATAACTTTATCACAGTAAATGCCGCTATTGACACCAGTAGTAACTTAAATCCAAGCAATCTCACACTTTCAACACAAACAATTAATCTTAATGCTCCAATTAGTTTAGCGGCTAGTAGTATTCTTGCGGGAACAGCTAATATCGTTAATGTAAGCAGTACGGGAAGTATTCAAAATAGCATTGATGTAGCGGCAGTGGGAGGGAATGTTAATTTAGCTTCTGCTACTTATGCCTTGTCTCAAGGATTGACTATTGCTAAGTCTTTAACTCTCAATGGAGAGGGATTTAGTAATACAACTGTGAGTGGGAATAATGCTTTTCGTCCATTTACTATTAATGGAACAACACTTACACCTATTACTGTTAACCTCAATAACTTAAGAATTACTGAAGGGAATAGCAACGAATCTAATGGTGGTGGAATTTTTATCGGTAATGCAGAAGTAAATTTGAATAACAGCTTGGTTAATAATAATAATGCAACTTTTGCGAATGGAGGCGGAATTTATAATGAAGGAACTCTTAATATTAATAACAGCACTATTGACAATAATACGACTGCGTTTGGAGATGGAGGCGGACTTTACAACGCTGGCATCGCCACAATCAATAATAGTGCGATTACTAACAATACTGTTAATGGAAATGGAGGCGGGATCTATAATAATTCTAATTCTATAACAATTACTAATACTACTATTTCTCAAAATACCGTCAATAATACCCCCAGTACATCGGGAGCAGTACAGGGAGGAGGACTCTATAACTCACAAGCAGGAATAGCAACTATTCAGAATAGTACTATTGGTCTAAATAGCGTTACTGCGTCGTTCGTAACTCCTAACGGTGGGGGAATTGCTAATAATGGAGTTCTTAATCTTTCTAATACTATTGTGGCGGGTAATACGGCAGCAACTGCTCCTGATATAAGTGGAAATATTGCGAGTCAAGGTTATAATTTAGTTCAAAATCAAGCAGGAAGCTTAGGCTATATTGGAACAGATTTACCCAATGGAACAGATCCTTTACTCGGCCCCTTACAAAATAATGCAGGAACAACCCAAACCCAAGCACTTCAGGTAAATAGTCCAGCGATTGATGCAGGCGATCCTAGTAGTATCCTGAATACTGATCAACGAGGAGCGCAACGAGGACAGTCAGGAGGACTCAATGCAGGGTCTCGAATTGATATTGGAGCTTATGAAGCAACTTCTTCCTATTTAGTAACTACAACTACTGATAGTATTGCTCCTGATTTGGGTAGTTTACGAGCCGCTTTAAATTTTACAAATAGCGGTTTAAACGTTAATAACAATGCTGCCAATCTTATCAATCCAGCAACAGATACTATTAATTTTGATCAAGCTGAAATTTTTGCAGCACCACAGGCAATTCCTTTAAGCAATGGAGAACTAACTTTAACTCGCAGTACAAATATTAATGGGACAGGTAATACCAATTTAACGATTAGTGGTAACAATCTTTTTCGTGTATTTAACATTTCAGGAGTAGGAACAACAGTCAATCTCAATGGCTTAACTATTGCTCAAGGGAATGCGAACAATGGAGGAGGAATTCAAGTTGGTACTGGAAGCAGCTTGATTTTTAGCAATAGTATTCTTTCAGACAATTTAGCAACAGCTTTAGGAGGAGCAATTTATAATACGGGAAACTTAACTTTTAATAACCTCACACTTTTAAACAACACGGCTGCTGATGGGAGTGGTATTTATAGCAATAATAATAACGCGATCGCTTTTCAAGGCATAACGACTCTCGGATCTAATGTTACTAGTTTGGGTAGCCAAACCTATGAAAATAATGTTACTTTACTGAACAATATTACTTTAACAGGCAGTGATATAAGTTTTCAAAATACAGTAGATGGTTCCCAAGATTTAGTGATCAATGCTGATGGAATTACTCAATTTAATGGATTAGTTGGTGATATAAATCCTTTAAATTCTATTACAACTAATACTGCTGGAATTACTCAATTTAATGGGAATATTACAACAACAGGCATTCAAAACTATCAAGATGATGTTGAAATTAATAACTCAATTAATCTCAATACTAGCAATAGCAATATTAATTTTGGTAACAGTTTAGATAGCCAATTAGGGGAAAGTAATAATCTTACTCTAACTACTGGAATAGGAAATATTACCTTTACAGATTCCGTTGGAAATAATCAAACTTTGGGAGCTATTCAAATCAATAATGGTGGAACAACTCGCTTTAATAATTTAGTTAATGCTACTAGCTTAACTACTGATATAGAAGGAATAACAGAAATTAATGGGAATATTAATACAACCAATTTTCAAACCTACAATGATGCACTGAATATTGCTAATAATCCCATACTTACGAATACAGGAAATACTATTCAATTTAATAATACAGTTGACAATAATCCGAGCAATCTAACTAATTCAAATTTAAGCATCAACTCAGGTAATACTATTTTCTTTAATGCAACTTTAGGTTCAATTAGTGCAATTAATAATTTAGATCTTAATAGTGAAAATATAACGCTTAGCAATAATGTTAATACGTTGAATAATCAAGTTTATAATGGTTCAGTTTTACTTGCCCAAAATCTAGAATTAAATAGTATTAATAATGGCAATATTCAATTTGCTAATACTGTTGATGGAAATTTTGCATTAACCGTTAATTCAGGAAGTATTAGTTTATTAGGAAATATGGGTTCTGTTCTTCCTTTAACGACTTTAAATCTTAATAGTTCTCAAACTAATCTTAATGCAAATATTACGACTTCTAGTAATCAAAATTATAGTGGTTTAATCACTCTGACAAATAATCCGACTTTAATAAGTACGAGTGGAGATATTAGTTTTAGTCGGAATATTATTGGGAATACGTCTTTGATTTTACAGGCAAACAATAATATTACTACGGCCAACATTGACACTAGTTCAACAACGAGTACGGGAGGAGACATCTCCTTAACAGTAACAAATGGATCAGTCACGACAAGGAATCTCAATAGTAGTGGACAAACTCAAGGAGGAGATATTTTTATTAATGCGCAAAAAACTATTACGACAGGAATAATCAACACATCAGGTAATCAAGCAGAAAATGTAATGCTCGATCCTGAAGGTGATGTTCAAGTTGGTTATATTAATACTCAAAGTGCTGATGGAATTGGAGGTATTGTTGATATTACTACTGCAAGTTTTTTCCAAGCAACAGATACCTTTATTGATCGTAATGGAACAATAGCTAGTATTTCTAGTGCAGGCTCTGAAGGAGGAGGTAGCATTACTATTCGACATGGCGGTAATGGTATAACACCTTTTGTGGTTGGTAATAGTGCTGTAAATGGTACAACTGGAGCTATTACTTCGGGAGAATTTATCCTGAATCCCTTAGCTGATTATTTCTTTACGACTATTGTAGGTAATATTTCTTTAATTACAGGAGGTACGCCACCAACTCCTATTCCCACTCCAACTCCCGTTCCCACTCCAACTCCTATTCCTATTCCTGTTCCAACTCCTAACCCTACTCCTATTTCAGGTGTTCCAATATTAAATACGCCTAATCAACTATTGCGAGAAGCTCCTCAAGCTAAACTAGAAGCAAGAGTTCCTTCCTCAGAAGTTTTACTAAACAGAGCCGTTAAAGATCTCGATGAACGTTTTGCTCAAGATTATACAAGCTATCTCGGTCTTGCTCAACCTAGTGAACAAAGCATCAAATTAGAATTAGCAGAAGCTCCAGCACTATTAAGAGAAATACAGCAAGCAACAGGAGTAAAGTCGGCTTTAGTTTATGTTTATTTTCTTCCTGCTAATGGAGTAGAGTGGGAATTGCAAGACCAAAATAATCCCCTTGTAAATGCTAAGCCCGATCCCAAAATAACTGACGAACTAGGACTAATTGTAGTTACAGGTCAAGGTATTCTTCCGCCTGTGCGATTAAAAGGTATTACTCGTAAAGATGTGTTAAATACTACTCGACAGTTTGAACGAAATTTGGTTAGTGTTGCTTCTGCGGAACAATTCTTACCTCAGGCAAAAGATCTTTATCAATGGTTGGTTGCACCGATTGAAGAGAGTTTAAAAACTCAAGGAGTGACGAATCTTACTTTTGTTTTGGACAAGGGATTACGTTCTCTACCTTTGGCGGCTCTTTATGATGCTAATAGTCAACAATACATTATTGAAAAATATAGTGTTAGTTTAATTCCTAGCCTTTCTCTGACTAATACAACTCGTCAAGATCTGCGAGAAGCACAAGTATTAGGAATGGGAGCCGACACATTTTCTGATCAAAATTCTTTGCCTGCTGTGCCAATTGAATTAACACAAATAGCTGAAAAACTTTGGAAGGGAAAGATATTTTTAAACCAAAACTTTACTGTTGAAAATTTTAAACGCGCTCTTAATTCTAATCAATTTAGTTTGGTTCATCTAGCGACTCATGGAGAATTTTTACCTGGCGATCGCAACAAATCTTTTATAGTTTTTAGTGATCAAAAATTAACTTTAGATGAATTTGCAAACTTAGGATTAGACCGCCCAATTGATCTTTTAACTTTATCTGCTTGTCGAACCGCAGTGGGAGATTTGGATGCCGAACTAGGATTTGCTGGATTAGCCGTAAAAACAGGAGTCAGAACCGCTTTGGGTAGTTTGTGGTATGTCAGCGATCAGGGAACATTGGCACTAATGAGTAGCTTTTATAGCCAATTGAAAACATCTCCTACTAAATCAGAATCCCTACGAAGAGCCCAGTTAAGTCTGCTTCGGAACCAAGTTAAAATTGAAAATCAACAAATGATTATTGATAATGATCTAACAATTTCTTTGGAATCACTTTCCCCCGAAAGCCGTAAATTATTTGGAAATAAAGACTTGAGCCATCCCTATTATTGGAGTAGTTTTACCATTATTGGTAATCCTTGGTAACCTTTAAAACGCAACTAAATAAATATCAGATCTTGAACTAGCTAATTTTGTCAAGTACAATTTATACAAAATAAAAAAGTTGTTACCTTTAGTAAGGTCTTTTTTGTTTGGATATTTTGATAAGTCAAATCAGTTTATAGTGAATAGAAATAAATTGTGATCAATGATTTTGGATTGTCTCAAAAAAATCACAACTAAAATCAACCCAGAATTTATTTTGCTTCTATTTCAGAACTATTATCTCAAATGACAACTCAAGAACAAAAACAGCTTACTATTCCTCCCGTTCAAAAAGAAAACTTTGTTGGTCAAACCCTTGATCCACTGAGAAAAGGCCTTAAAAAAGGTGTTGCTACAGACAAACTCATTCAAGAAACAGTTGATCCACTCAACCAAAAGATGAAGGAGCGTTATCAAGAAGTAATCCCAAGCTCAGAACTTAATGGCACGATTAATAAAATACAGTCTGAGAAATTAATTCAACATCACGATAAATATGGAAATTTTGATGGGGCTTTAACTCCTCAAAATCTTCCTAAAATGCAATCCCAACAGCTTGGAATGACTAGTTCTAATGAAAATTCTTGGGAAAATATTTGGGGTGATTATAGTTCTATTATTGCTGTATTAGTATTAGGAATTGGGCTACTCTGCTTTAAGGCGGCGGATGGTCATATTAAACTAAATGAATTTTTCTTCGGTGATGATGGATTGTATCGAAAACTTCTTGAAAAAATTGGACAAGGCAAAGAAAAAGTCTCTGAAAGTAGTCTATTTCTTCATAATAAAGCTCTAAAAGAAGTCCAAAAATTTGCTAGTGCTGTATCAAGAATTGATAACGAAAAATTTGGACAACAAGAATTTTTATTATTTGCAAAAGTTCAATTTTGTTTAAGTAATAACGTTGGAGAATATGCTGATTTAAAAGAAAATCTTGAATTTTTTCAAGCATCTCTCCAAGCTCAAAGTAGCTATATAACTATTCATCAGATTGAATTAAGTTCCCAAGGAAGTAAACAACAAGAATTTTATCACTACACTTATAGCCAACTAAAAGAAGATCCTGAAGCTGAATATTTAATAGTCAATCTTCAAAAGAAACTAGCAGAGATTTTACCCCAAATCAAAACAGAACAAGGCAAGACTACTTTACAAGCTTATACTAAAGCCATTAGTGAATTATCTGAGTCACCTTTTGCTTTAAAACTATTAATTAAATTTAAAGAATTGCATCTAGATGACTTTTCTAATTTGAGAAATATTTCTGAATTAATTAATAATTTAAAAGGTCAAGAAGTTGAAAATTTAAACACATTAGTTTATCTAGTCATGGCTAATTATGATGATTTTGAAGCGATCGCCGACATCATTGGCATCACAGAAAAACAGAGTAGTCCAGATACTTTTGCAAGACTGATCCAATATATTGCTCTCAGCCAGCGTCATCAAGCTTCTTTTCGTGATTTTCAACGACTTATCCAAGTTTTACGTCAATGGCATAAACCCTATACTACACTTCTAGAACTTCGGAAAGAACATCCGTCCGAACAATATTGGCAACCCAAAGATTTTGCAAAAGAAATATCAGGCTGCTACTTTTACCAGAAATATAAAGACTCTCTAACTGATCAAAAAACAGGTTATAGCTACATTGACTTTGAAGAAGAAGTCGAGAATCCTATAACTTAAAGTTAATATTTTATTGACGTTTATACAAAAAGTAGATAAGGTACTGAATAGTATGAAATTAGTTTTTAGATAAAAAGTTATGAGTTTAGACAATTAGCTTTCAATTATAGTAAATTTCTTGCTTATTATTAAGATAGTTTTATCTGTCATTTTTAAAGAAAAATTAAGGTTTAAAGTTATTAAAACCAAAATTCTACTAAAAAAATTGACTTTTATAAAAACTAGAATAAGACGATTATATTGAGACTAATTAAACAGCTAAAATAACATATTATTAAGTATTGCTGTGGCAACTAAAATGAACAAAAATTCTCGAACAACTCTCAGCCCTGATAATTCTGAATCTTCTTCCCAAAAATCTTGGTGGCAAAAAGGTATTTTTAGTGAAAATGGATTTATTGGTAAGTGGTTTGATAAGTGGTTTGGACACTTTTTGAGAAGTAAAAAAGTTGCTTCCGAAAGTACTATTTTTCTTAATAATCGGGCAATGACTGATATTCGCGTTCTCGGTAAAAATGCTCAAATTATTGACAATGAAAAATTTGGTAATGATGAATTTTTAATCTTTGTTAAAATCAAATATCTACTCAGCAAAAATGTTGGTGAATACGCTGGATTGTTTGAGAGCGTTCGACTTTTGCAATTAGCAATTGAAGCTAAGGATAGTTTTATTGCAATTGACCAAACTGAATTACTTTATCGAGGTTCTAAGCAACAAGATTTTTATCAATTTACAGAAAATTTACTAGGAGATTATGACAATGTTAATTCGTTTCGCCAAAATACACAGGTAAAATTAGCTGAAGTTCTATCTCAAACTAAAACCGACGAAGGAAAGATTGCTTTAAATGCTTATTCTAAACATCTTGATCGACTTTCGGAAGATGAATTAGGATTAAAATTACTCTCTCTTTTTAAAGCTTATCAACTGGCAGATTATTCTGTTTTAAGACAAATTTCTGAGTTGATTCAAAGTTTAGATAAACGGGATTTACAAGATTATCAAACATTGATTTCTTTGGTAAAGGCAAATTATAGTGCTTTTGAAAAATTACGCAAAATTATTAATATTTCGGAGAAAAATAATAACCCTGACACCTATGCAAGAATGGTTCAATATATTGCTCTAGCCTATCGGCATGGATTGTCTTATATTAAATTTGAAGAATTAATGGGAATTGTGAAACGATGGTTTAGACCTTATCAAACTGTTATTGGTATTCGAGCAGAACATCCGCCCAATCAATATAAACAACCCATTGATTTTTCTCAAGAATTGATCGGTGAAGATGTTTATTTTAAATATTTAAAATGGTTAACAGACAATAAATCTGGAATCACTTATATTGATTTTGAAGAAGAATAAGATTTACTATTTTTATATTGCTTGCGATCGCGTGAAATAAAAACTAGAAACTTTAATTTCTCTGACTAAATTAATTTATTATTATTCGTAACATGGTATAAATTAGGATTAAATTCTGGACTTTTCAGGATTATATTTTTATAGATATTAAACGAGAAGAAATGAAGTTTTTGAGAGTAACTTTATTGTTTTGGATAGATATTTTGCAAAGCCAAATTTTGAAATATTTTCAAGCGATTGCTTTGTTTTTGATCACTGGAATTGCTGCGATCGCCCTAACTAACTGTACCAGTCCAACAGCTTCTCCGCTCCGCATTGCAACAAATCTTTGGCCTGGTTACGAAACTCTTTATTTAGCGCGTAATTTAGGTTATTATGACAGTAAACCAATTAAATTAGTAGATTATCCCTCTGGGACAGAAGAAGTTCGAGCCTATCGTAATCGTGAAATTGAAGGGGCAGGACTCTCAATCGATCAAGCTTTAGTATTAGCTGCAACCCAAAAAGATTTGCGAATTATTGGCGTAATGGATTTTTCTAATGGTGCAGATGTAATTTTAGGAAAACCAGAAATAAAAGATATTAAAGATTTAAAAGGGAAACGAGTTGGGGTAGAATCGACTGCTTTAGGTGCTTTTTTTCTTGCCCGCGCCCTCGAAAAAAATGGCATGACTCCTAAAGATATTCAGATAGTTTCTTTGGGTTTGACGGAACATGAACGAGCTTATAAAGAAGGAAAAGTGGATGCCGTGGTCACGTTTGGGCCAGCTAGAACAAAATTATTAGAAGCAGGAGCAAAATTGTTGTTTGATAGCAGTCAGATTCCCAACGAAATTGTTGATACATTAGTGGTTCGGACTGGCGCGATCGCGGATTCTGCTAATAGTATCCAAACATTAGTTAATGGTCGTTTTCGTGCTTTAAACTATTTAGAAAAAAATTCCCAAGATGCAGCCAATCGCATTGCACCCCGAACAAAAGTCACTCCCAAACAAATTCTTAATGCTTTTGATGGAATTGTTCAACCTAACTTAGCAGACAATATAAAATTATTAGATCAAAGTGATCCGTCTCTGATTAATGGGATGCGAAAATTAGTTGATGTCATGGTTGAAAACAAGTTACTTCCACACAAAATTGATCCTGCAACCCTTCTTGATCCAAGTTTTCTCAAAAAGGCAAAACTCTAAATATTTAAATAGTTTTCATGGAACGTTTTCCTTTTCCACTGAGATTTTCAATTCCGACAATTTTGATTTTTTATGGTAGTTTGTTGGGCTTAATTTCTTTTAATCAAGAAATAACAGAAACTTATCAAAAAGCAGAAATAAGTAGCAAAAATTATTTAAGAACTTCCGCCAGTCGCACTGCTGGAACTCTAGATTATCTTTATCGCCACGCTGATAGTGAACAGGCTGAAATTGCGATTAGTCAGTTGGGCAGTGATCCAAATTTAGAGGTTGTTTATCTCTTTGATGATCAAAATATTGTCCGTTTATCCAACCGTTACGAAATTCGCGATCGCCCGATTGAACAAACTGCTGCATCTAAATATGCCTTTAAATTTCCTAAAATTCGCGCACAAATGGCAGGAGAAGTCTTACTTTCTGCAAATAGACAAAAATTAATTGCAATTTATCCTATTTTACTGCGATCGCTACCAGGAGAACTGATTTCATCTCGCATCGGCATTCTTTTTTTGGAACACAACCTCACCCAAGCAAAACACGAAGCCCAACAGTCAGCCTTAAAACGATCTTTAGTTTTTAGCGGCACACTCATGCTTTTTTGTTTGGGATTATGGTTTTTCTTTGATCGTACCCTGACTCGGCGAGTGGCACGTTTAGTTACAGCCAGCAATAATTTTGCCGATGGAAAACTTAGCGATCGCGCGGCATTATCAGGATCAGATGAACTATCCCAAATTTCCATAGCATTTGACCGTATGGCTGCTAAAATCCAAGAAAATACCAAAGACCTAGAGCGGAGCAAAAAAGCTGCAGAAGTTGCAAATCGGGCAAAAAGTGAGTTTTTAGCGAATATGAGTCACGAAATCCGTACTCCCATGAACGCTATTTTAGGTTTTTCTGATTTACTGCAAGACATGACAGCCGATTCCACTTGCCAAAGTTATCTAGAAGCGATTCGTTCTAGTGGCAAAACCTTAATGTCTTTGATTAATGACATTCTTGATCTTTCTAAAATAGAAGCAGGAAAACTCCAACTCAGTTCTGAACCCATTAATATTAGAGGATTAATTCACGAAGTTTGTCAAATTTTTCTAGTGAAAGCTAAGGAAAAAGGAATTGAATTGCTAGTAATTGTTGATTCATCCTTACCAGAAACCATCGCTTTTGATGAAGTTCGCTTGCGACAAATTCTCTTTAATTTAGTGGGTAATGCCATTAAATTTACAGAAAAAGGTTATGTAAAAATAGGTGTATCTAGTGAACTATTGATTGACCAAAAAATTCAGCTAATTCTAACAATTGAAGATACAGGAATTGGCATTGCACAAGAAGATCAACAGCGTATTTTTGATGTATTTACCCAAAGTGAAGGGCAAAGTACGCGTAGATATGGCGGAACTGGTTTAGGATTGACGATTACTCGCCGTTTAACTGAGATGCTAGGAGGCTCGATTAAACTAATTAGTGAATTGGGAAAAGGTAGCACATTTACTTGCATTTTTCCTTCTGTAATTGTTGAAAATAAAACGTGTCAAATAATCAATATTAATCGAGATAATAATCTTAATCAATTTGTTAATTCAACTATTTTAGTCGTCGATGATATTGAATCTAATCGGCATTTAATCCGTAGTTTTTTTCAATCCACTAAGCATAAACTTCTGGAAGCTAGTGATGGTTATGAGGCTATTCAAATGGCTAAAAATCATCATCCCGATTTGATTATTATGGATATCTTGATGCCTAATCTGGATGGTCAAGAAGCGACGCTTTGGTTACGAAATAATCCTGAAACTTCTACTATTCCTATTTTAATTTTAACTGCTTCGATCATCCCAGAAGTGCGATCGCAGTTACAAGATTATTGTCAAGGATTTCTTACTAAACCATTAGTAAAAGCCGATCTAGTTGAATCTTTAAAAAGTATATTAATCTTAAGTTCAAAAAGTGATTTTGAGTCTGCTGAGTCATTTACCTCGGAAATATTACCTGAAACAATAATTTCATCTTCGTTAATGATTGAAGATTTGAGTCTTTTACCTCAACTAATTAACAAATTAAAAATAGAAGAAGAAACAGTTTGGCCTCGATTATCTCAAACGATGATCATGAAAGAATTACGTCAATTTGCAAAACGGTTACAAGATTTATCAGAAGAGTATCCTTTTGCTATTTTGGTTAATTATGTTACGGAATTAGAATCCCAAATCCAAGAATTTGATGGAGATAATTTAACTCATATAGTTAATAGTTTCCCAAAAATTCGCAGTTCTTTAGAAGAATTGATAAGTGAATAATTAAACTATTTTGATTTTTATATTAGATCATGATTCTGAAACTCAAAAACCTTTGAAAAAACAGTTTATATCTATCACATTTAAAGATTTTAAAGAATGAACAGTTTAAGTTTTGTTAACAGTTAGATTTTTTCTAATTGATTAATTTCAGTACTTTTTCGGATATTTATTAAAAAATCTTTGATAAAGCCTCATATTTACGGTAACAAAATTAACAAAACTTTCATTAAAATTACTCTTAATAAAAAATTAAGATTTATAACAACTTATTCGTTAACTTGTTTTTATCCTAGAATTTGATAGTAAAATTCCGATACAGATAAACTCATGTTCTATCGGTGAAACTATTCTTATACCAATATCTAAAAACGGTTTATAGAATGCGTTTTGCCGTTTCAAGCTCTCTCCTCACTAGGATCAGCCCAATATTTATGAAGATCAATGAATTTCTTCGATCTTACGAAAAAGGTCAACGGGATTTCCCCAAGATAAACCTGCAAGGGTCTGACTTATCGAGGGTGATGTTGATTGCGGTTAATCTCGTAGAGTCGAATCTCATGGGCGCGAACTTGAGTCGGGCTTTTTTGACGAAATCTAATCTCAGCCAAGTTAGTCTCAATTGGGCAGATCTCACTTATGCGAAATTAAACCAAGCTTGCTTGAATGGTGCTGATTTAACCAAAGCCAATTTAAGTGGAGCTTTTTTGGTGAAAGTGAGTTTAGCTCATGCCCGACTAAGTGGCGCGAATCTTGCCCACACAAATCTTCGAGCCGCTGATTTAAAACAAGCAAATCTTTGTGGTGCGAATCTGTATCGGGTTAATTTACGGGAAGCGAATTTGCAGAAAGTGAATTTTGATTGGGCTAATTTGCAAGAAGCACGATTAAGTGGGGCAATTTTAACCGATGCGTCTTTTTTTGAAGCCAATCTTAGTCGGGCGTTTATGAAAGATGTTAATCTGCAAAATGCAAATTTAGCAGGAATTAATTTGAGTCAGGCTCGATTAGGCGGCAGTAATTTACAAGGAGCTAATCTGCAAGGTGTTAATCTTCAGAATGCGAATTTGCGAGATGTTAATTTAATAGGTGCAAATCTCACAGGAGCTAATCTCACAGAAGCAAATTTAGAAGGAGCCAATTTGACCAACGCGATTTTAGATGATGCAATTTTACAAGGAACAAATTTAAATGAAGCGATTGTTTTTGATAATCAAATAAATGTTCTGAAAAAGGAAAATTCTTCAGAAGAAAAATCTAGTTTAGCTGATCAAATATCTTCATTTTCTTTATTTAATTCTGGTTTTGCTATTCAGTAATAAATTTTAGCTTGAATAAAAACTCTTAAAAATCAAACTAATGTCAGCATTGTTTTAGTTTGCTTAACATAATAATAATAGAATTAATTGCATTCCTTAAAACAAGAGAAGACTGTTCGCTGTTATTAACTAAAATACTAAAAACTAATGGTTGAAATTCTGGTATTTCTAGATAACCTGATAGGGCAGAAATTCCAGATAAAGTTCCCGTTTTTCCTTTTAATTTAACGACAATAGGCGTATTTTCAAAACGATTTTGTAAAGTTCCCTTTTCACCCGCGATCGCCAAGGATTCTTGATAACTAGATCCCAGCTTTGATTGAGCCATTGCTGTCAATAACTGAACAAAAATTGTGGGAGAAACTAAATTTTGTCGAGATAAACCAGAGCCATCTTTCAAAATATAGTTATTAGGATTTAGTCCCAAAGATTGCAGAATAGTTTTTAAATTATCAACAGAATTATTATCTTCTTGAATTAGATTTAATAAAGCTTCTGCATACAAATTATTACTTTCTTGGTTTGTTTTAGTAATCAATTCTTGCATAGAAGGTGAAATTATTTCTAGTAGCAATTTGTCTTGAAGATCAGCAATAATATTTTCTAAAATCTCTACTTTATTAACTTTTATTTCTGCTTCAGCTAACACTTTTTCAAACGATTCAGCAAAATAACGAGCAGGATCGGGAATGGTGATCGCAGTAAGATCAGGCTTAGATTGTATGCTTAATTCTCCTTCTAAAATAAGAGCAGGTTTTCCTAAAATTCCCTTAATAGAAATTGATTGAATAGGGTTACTTAAAACCGTACGAGTTTGATTAACAATTTGCCATTGTTTACCCGCGATCGTATCAGACCAAGTTGATTTTAATGGCTGACCAATTGTTTGGGGAGAAAGTATTAAATTAACGGAATTTTGATTTAATATTAATTGGTTAATTGCAGGCGCGTAATCAAAGTAAATATCTTCCCATTCCCAAGTTGAATTTAAGTGATTTTGAGGAGAGAGATTATCTTCTAAAGTTATTTTTTCAATTTGTTTAATACCTAAAAATTTAAGTCTATTAGCAATAATTTTTAATTGCTCAGTTGTTAAACTTGGATCACCTTTTCCAATCAGATATAAATGAGTTAAAATAGAACCATTTACTTGATAATAAATAGGCGTTTTTATCTGATAATTTTCACCCATTTTTATTAATGCTGCTGCTGTTGTTAATAATTTTATATTAGAAGCAGGAACAAAAAGTTGAGCTGAATTATGATCATAAAGAATAATTTGATTTTGAAGAGTTTTAATCAAAATTCCCCAATGAGCTTTCTGCAATTCAGGAGTAGAAATTAAGTTGTTAATTTGCTTGGGTAAATCTACAGGACAAATATTATTTATATCTTGAATTGTCTCTGCTGGAAACTTATCTGCCATTGCAATTTTGGGAATAACTAACATTTCAAAAATAATTAATAATAACCCAAAGAAAGATTTAACAATCGGCAGAGATTTCAAAAATTTGTTATCATGGAACATAGAATAAGTTCAAAAATAAATTTTATCTGAATAACATTATTACGTTTTCAAAAAATATGACGTAAAACGATTATTTCAGTTTCAATATCTAGCAAATCACCACAAAAAAAGAGGTAGCGAGTGAATTACGATTTTGATTTATTTGTAATTGGTGGCGGTTCGGGTGGCATTGCAACAGCGAGACGAGCGGCCGAATATGGTGCGAAAGTTGGCTTAGCAGAAGATGACAGATTAGGCGGAACCTGTGTTAATAGGGGTTGTATTCCGAAGAAACTCTTGGTCTATGCGTCTCGTTTTGTGGATCATTTTAAGGAAGCGGAAGGATACGGCTGGAGTCCTATTCAAAGTCAATGTGATTGGAAAAAATTGATTACAGCAGTTAATCAAGAAGTTGACCGTTTAAATGGAGTTTATCAACGAATGTTGGATACTTCTCAAGTTAAAATTTTTCGAGAATTTGCTCGTTTTCTTGACCCTCATACCTTACAAGTTGGAGATCAAAAAATTACAGCCGATAAGATTTTAATTGCAGTGGGAGGACATCCAGTTAAGCCCCATCTTCCAGGAATTGAATACGCAATTACTTCCGATGATCTGTTTAATTTACAGGAACAACCTCAAAATTTTGTCGTTTTAGGCGGAGGTTATATTGGCGTTGAATTTGCTTGTTTGATGAATAAATTAGGCTCTAAAGTTACTCAAATTATTCGACAAGAAAAGATTTTACGAGGTTTTGAAGAAGAGATTCGTACAGAGATTCAAGAATCAATGATTAAGCAGGGAATTAATATTATTAATTGTAGTCATTTACTATCTATTAGTAAAACTGAGCAAGGGTTAGCAATTAAGGTAAAAAATAAGGAGCAAGAAGAACATATTCTTGAGGTTGATGCACTGACTTTGGCGGCTTTAGGAAGAAGGGCAAAATTAGATAATTTAGGGTTAGAAAATACCGAAGTTCAGGTAAAACATGAAGCGATCGCCGTTGACAAATATAGTTGTACCACTCAACCCCATATTTTTGCAGTTGGAGATTGCACAAATCGAATTAATTTAACTCCTGTTGCGATTAATGAAGGTCGTGCTTTAGCGGATACAGAATTTGGAGGAAAATCAAGAATTATGAGCCATGAAAATGTTCCTTCTGCTGTCTTTAGTACGCCCGAAGCTGCAACAGTTGGTTTAACAGAAATTCAGGCCAAAAATAAATTTGGGGAAGAGAATATTAAGGTTTATCGCAGTAAATTTCGCTCTATGTATTACACCTTGCCTAATCTGGATGAAAAAACATTAATGAAATTAGTAGTTCATACAGAAACAAATAAAGTTTTGGGAGCACATATGATTGGAGATTATGCAGGAGAGATTATTCAAGGAGTTGCGATCGCAGTAAAAATGGGTGCGACAAAAGCAGATTTTGATGCAACAGTTGGCATTCATCCCACATCAGCAGAAGAATTTGTTACTATGCGTTGAGCTTATTAATTAAAAAAGAATAAGTATTATTTAAAATAAGTTTTAAGGGGTGGTAATATCTTTTTGAAAAAGCCAAATATCATCTCTTTGATAAGTTTTTTTAAAATTTGTATTTCGTTCCAATTCATCAACTAAGTTTTTAACTGTTTCTTGAGAATTTTCCCAGCCAGGATGGCGAGTATTTAATAAGATATAAGTGAATGGTCTGACATCAATCGGTTCAGCATCTTTAATCGCTAATTTAATATTAACTCGTTGGCTCAAATGGGGAGCAATTTGAGGGGAAATAAGCAAACTATCTGGGGTTTCGACAAGCTGAATTGCTTCATTCATCGCGCCTAAATTATCCCAATTTTCTAAATATCGACTGAAGAAATAGCCATATTTACCGAGGATCAAAAAAGTAATTAGTGACCAAATAATTATTCCTTTCGAATTGCGTATCCATCCTTTTTCATTAGTTAAACTACTAATTACAGCTAGTAATAAGAATGGTAAAATAGCTAAAGAATATTGATGAGTTAAATCTTTTTGTGGTAAATAATCGGTTAATAAATTTAATAATAATGTTGGCAAAGCAGGAATGAGAGGCGTTAAATTTTGTAGAGATAATCCCCAAATCACAGGAATAATTAATAATAATAAATAAAAAGCGTTATCTAGTGTAAAAATATGACTGAGTAAAATATTGGGTTTTAAAATTAAATTTTGAATAATTTCTAAGACTGAATTTCCTAAAAAACTATATCTTCTAACTGCGGCAACTTCTCCACCGCTAAAATGTGGAATAATAATTTTAGTCGTGACAATAAACCAAGTAATTCCTAAGCAAAGAGCGATAAAACCTGTAACTTTTTTTTTCTCCCAAACTATTAACCAAAATCCCATCATAGCGACAGTTAGTGATAAGACAGCTTTGCAACTTAAAATGATGAGAATTGCTGAAATAAATCCCCAAAAATGTCTCGTTCGAGCCGTATAAATTGCCCAAAGAATTGCTGGAAGTGCGATAACTTCAGTATGAAAATCGAATAAATTAAGATTAAATAAAAGGGGATAAAGTAAATAAGAAATTGCGATCGCCAAGGATTGATTAGGTTCTAATCCAGCTTGTTTTGCTAATAACCAAGTTGGCCAAGCTCCCAAACTTAACGCGATCGCCTGAATTAAAAATAGCCAATAAACACTAGGATAAAGTTTATAAAAAAGAGCAATAGGATAGAGAATAAATGCTGCATGATCTCCTAAAATATGAAAATCTTGGAAAGAAATAATAGGATTTTTTCCCTGACTAATTAAATAGACTGCTTGATCAAACCAACCCAAGTCAAGGGCATTAGATTGAAACAGAAGATGCCTTATTACACTACTAATTAAAAATATTATGGTTGCAATGCTAATAATACCTAAAATTTTAGGCATTGGTAATTGAATTTTGTTAATCATAAAAATTTAAAATTAATTGAAAGCTAATTTTTTAGTAACCAAAAACCAGTATAAGTCATGCCCGAATCATCGGGTTGTATTAACAAAAAATGTAATCCTTGACTTTCCTGTTTTTGAGGTTCAAATTTTTTTGCATTACTAGCCATTTCTGCATCTTTAAAAGTTAGTAAAACCCAACGATCTATTAATCCTGATTCTAAAATTAAACCACCTGCTTGTTCTACATCTGTGGGAATATAATTTAAATTAGCGGGGTTGATAGAATCCAGCCACTGCGCTAAATAACGAGATTTTTTGCCACCATAAATAATGACACCAGGAATATTAAGATGGGAAGCAATTCCTAAATTAATGGGCCATAAATCTTCGGGTAAATTCAAATAGGGCATCGGGCGATCGAAAAAAAAATTGACTAATTCACCAGCAGAAAAAGTAGCAAAACGCCATTGTTCTCCCCAAAGATTTTCTGGTAAAGGTTGGGGTGGGGATTGCTCTAAGACTAATGAATTTTGCCAATCGGGATGATTTTGAGTTAAGATTTTCTTTAAGGCTAAAGTATGTCTAGTTGCTTCTATAGGAATGCCTAATTCTTTGCCTGCTAATGTGAATAAATTGAGAGATTGGGGACGAAAAACTTGTATTTTTTCAGGTCTTTCATTAATTATTAAAGGCAATAATTGAGCAACTAACCAACTACTATTAACTTGAGATTGTGGACAATTTGTTTGAAAAATAATCTTAGCCTGATCATCACAAATTGATAATTCCCAATCAATATTTTGATTAAGATTAAAAGATGAATATTTATAAAAATCTGCTTGCCAAATAGCCATAATTTAAGTCAAGAAAAATGCTAGAATGAAAGAATACGATCAAAATATTTGAATTTCAATGAGCGATCAAACCGTATTAGAAGAATGGCTAGAAATTGGCACAATTGTATCACCTCAAGGTTTACAAGGAGAAGTTAAAGTTCTTTCTCTTTCTGATTTTCCTGAACGATTTGAAAAAAAAGGGGAACGTTGGCTTCAATCTCCTAAAGGTGAAAATCCCCAACTCGTCACTTTAAAATATGGACGAAATATTCCAGGAAAAAATCTTTATATTGTTAAATTAGCAGAAATTAATAGCCGAGAACAAGCAGAATCTTTAAGAAATTATAAGTTATTGGTTCCTGTCAGCGATCGCGTTTCGATAGAAGAAGGGGAATATCACGTTGCAGATTTGATTGATTTAGAAGTTTATCATCAACAAACAGGAGATTTAATTGGATATGTTAAAGATATTTTTGCGGCAGGTCACGATTTATTAGAAGTTTTATTGGTTTCTGAATTACAACCTAAAATTGATAAAGAAATTAGTGAAAGTGAAGAAGTTCTAGTAACTCAAGCTAAAACTATTTTAATTCCTTTTGTGATGGAAATAGTTCCTCTTGTGGATATTAAAAATAGGAAAATCGAAATTAATCCACCTAAAGGTTTATTAGATTTATAACAAAAATATTCATTTTGAAATAGGCTTTTGTGGTTAGTAAAGTTTAAAGTTTGGGTGTTGTAGAGTAAAACTTTCTATTAAGATTATTTTTGAGTTGATTTCCTAAATTTCTAAATTTAGTTTGGTCTATTATTTTTAGCCATAATATTAAGAAAAGTGAGCATAATTACATCTATCTTGATGATGATTTCCCTAAAAAATGTGATCAAATTAAATATTAATCTCTAAGAATATCTATCAATAAGATAAGATTTAATTGCTTTTTTTGAAGCTAATTTGGGAAAAATGATCCAACTTTTACCAACAAAACTAGTTAACTTAATTGCGGCGGGAGAAGTAATTGATTCTTTGGTGGCAGTAGTGCGCGAGTTGGTAGAAAACGCGATCGATGCAGGTGCGACCCATTTAAAAATTCATATTTGTACGGAAAAAAACTGGATTCAAGTTGCTGATAATGGTCGGGGAATGACAAGAGAAGATCTACAAATTTGTGCATATTCTCATACTACGAGCAAAATTAGTGAACTTTCTGATCTGTGGAAAATTGAGAGTTTAGGATTTCGGGGTGAGGCATTGCAAAGTTTGAGTCAAGTGGCTGAATTGGCAATTGCTAGTCGTTCGGTTCAGGATTTAAACAATACGGGCTGGCAAGTTCGCTACAATTCTGAAGGACAAGCTCAAGAGCCAGTTAATATTGCGATCGCAGTGGGAACAATTGTGACAGTTAGCAACCTGTTTGGCAAAATTCCTTCGCGCCGTCTGGGTTTACCAAGTGAATCTAGTCAATTGAAATTAGTGCAAACTTATATTCAAAATATGGCTCTTTGTCATCCCCAAATTACTTGGCAAGTCTGGCAAAAAGAACAACTTTGGCTGAATATTAGCCCAGGTCAAAACGCTCAACATATTTTACCGCAATTACTCAAAACCGTTAAGTTTAATGATTTACAAACTCTTTTCCTAACTATTAATGCCCCGACTAATCCCGTTTCTACTGCAACTTTAGATTTGCTGATTGGATTGCCTGATCGCTGTCATCGTCGTCGTTCCGATTGGATTAAAATTGCCATTAATCATCGATCGCTGAAAATGCCTGAGTTGGAACAGACTATTATTGGGGCTTTTCATCGCACGCTTCCCCGCGATCGCTTTCCGATTTGCTTTGTGCATTTGCAAGTTTGTCCGAGTCAAATCGACTGGAATCGTCATCCCGCTAAAACAGAAATTTATCTGCATTCTTTGGCTTTTTGGCAATCTCAACTTACAACGGCAATTAACCAAGCATTGCGCCTTAATCTAAATAATTTACCAGAAAATAAGCAACAACAACGAGTTAATCAAGTCCTTAAAACAGCAGAAACAAAAAGTAGTTATCATACTAATTTAAGTCAGTCTCAACCAGTTCAATCTCTTGGATTAATGCCCTTAAAAGCGATCGCCCAAGTTAATAAAACCTATATTATTGCAGAACATGAAACAGGATTATGGTTAATAGAACAACATATTGCCCACGAGCGAGTTTTATATGAAAAATTGCAAGATCAGTGGCAATTAATTTCCTTAGAAAAACCAATTATTCTTAATTCTTTAAATCAAAATCAACTAGAAAATTTACAATCTTTAGGGTTAGAAATTGATGCCTTTGGAGAACAAACCTGGGCCGTTCGCAATCTCCCTGAAGCATTAGCCAATCGTCCAGATTGTGTTGAAGCTTTAATAGAATTAAGTTTAGGAGGAGATTTAGCCACTGCCCAAGCAACAACGGCCTGTCGAACAGCAATTCGCAATGGTACGAGTTTAAATTTATTAGAAATGCAGACCCTTTTAGACCAATGGAAAATGAGTCGTCATCCCCAAACTTGTCCCCACGGTCGGCCTATTTTTTTATCCTTAGAAGAATCCTCTTTAGCCCACTTTTTTCGTCGTCATTGGATGATTGGAAAAAGTCACGGCATTTGAGTTAATCTTTATAACAAACACTTACTAATATATTAAAATTTATGCCTATTATTTCCGTAGAAAACTTAAGTAAATTCTATCCCGTCGCCATAAAATCTCCTGGATTAAAAGGCACATTAACTCACTTTTTTAAGCGTACTTATCGGGAAGTAAAAGCTGTTCAAGACATCTCTTTTTCCATAGAAACAGGTGAAGTTGTCGGTTTTTTAGGCCCTAATGGAGCAGGAAAAACAACTACTTTAAAAATGTTAACAGGATTAATTCATCCATCCCAAGGACAAGTGAAAGTCGCAGGTTATATTCCCTTTCGTCGTCAACCTCAATTTTTACAAAAAGCGAGTCTGGTGATGGGACAAAAACAACAATTAATTTGGGATCTTCCTGCTCTTGATTCCCTAAGAATTAACGCAGCAATTTATAAAATTCCTGATGATATTTTTGAAAAAAGACTTCAAGAATTAGCTGAAATGTTAACCTTACAAAAACAGTTAAATCAGCCTGTCCGTAAACTCTCTTTAGGTGAACGAATGAAAGCCGAATTATTAGCAGCATTACTACACCATCCCCAGGTTTTATTTCTCGATGAACCGACACTTGGTTTAGATATTAATGCTCAAGCGGCCGTGCGAAATTTTTTACAGGAATATAATCAACGCTATCAAGCAACTATCCTGTTAACGAGTCATTATATGGCTGATATTACGGCTCTTTGTCAACGAGTTTTATTGATTCATCAAGGACAGTTATTTTATGATGGCAATTTGGAAGAACTTTTAGAGCGTTTTTCTCCTTATCGAGAAGTGAGGATAGAATTATCAGGTATTATATCGAAAGAACAGTTGAAAGAGTTTGCAGAAATTGAATCTATCGAAGGTCAAGAAGTTCGTTTTTTAGTTAAAAGAGAAAGTTTAACTAGTACAGTTTCTCGTATTTTGGCTCAGTTAGATGTGGTTGATTTGAGTGTGACAGATCCGCCGATTGAAGAAGTGATTGGTCGTCTTTTTCAAGCAGGAAGTACAAATTGATTTTAGGATTCTAGGAATGATTTCTTGCCAGATGATCGATTAAAAAGAATGCGATCGCAAATTTCAGAAAAGCTAATCGCCACTTTCAAATATTTGTCCAAAAATTAGTTTTTAAAACTAGCCAAACTCGATTAAAATTTGTAGATTGTGAAAGCCCTTAAAAGATTTTCTCCGCTTTACTTACTATGCCAGTTTATTCCCTAATTATTCCAATTTATAACGAGGAAGAAAATATTGCTGAACTCTATCGGCGTATTAGTCTGGTGATGGATCGACTTGATCAACCAGTAGAGTTAATTTTTATTAATGATGGCAGTCGAGATAATTCTCTTAAACTAATACGCAAATTGCAGGAACAAGATGATCGCGTTTGTTATCTAAGTCTGGCTCGAAATTTTGGCCATCAAATTGCAGTCACGGCAGGGTTAAATTTTGCTCAGGGTCAAGCTGTGATCATTCTGGATGCAGATTTGCAAGATCCTCCCGAACTGATTCCTGATTTATTAGAAAAATGGCGACAGGGCTATCAAGTTGTTTATGCTCAACGAACTAAGCGCAAAAATGAAGGTTGGTTTAAGCGTTTTACGGCTTATCTTTTTTATCGATTATTAAAATATTTAGCAGATGTCGATATTCCAACCGATACGGGCGATTTTTGTTTGATGGATCGACAAATTGTGAATTTACTTAATTCTATGCCTGAACAAAATCGTTATATTCGAGGATTAAGATCGTGGGTTGGATTTCGTCAAACCGCCATTCAATTTGAGCGTGATCCTCGTTTTGCTGGAGAAGTGAAATATACTTTTCAAAAATCTTTTACCTTGGCGATTAACAGCTTAGTTTCTTTTTCTAAAGTTCCCTTGCGACTTTCCACTTATCTTGGCTTATTTTCGGCTTTTTTGGCGATATTAATGGCATTATTAGTTTTATATTGGCGTTTATATCAACCCCATTCTCCGATTACAGGATTTGCCGCGATCATGATTGCTATTTTCTTTTTAGGATCGGTGCAACTGGTTTGTATTGGAATTTTGGGGGAATATATTGGACGCATTTATGAGGAAGTGAAAGGACGGCCGCTTTACACATTGGCTGAAGTTAGCGGTTTTGAGGAAAAGGGCGCGAATTAACAACAGACAAAGTTAGTTTGAACCAGAAATTTTAATTAAAAAACTAGTCAAGGCACGCATACTTAAAGATTAATTAGTTCCTTTGATATTTTTCTTGACAAGGTTATCATAATCATTTATTAATAAAGAAAGTTTGTGCTTAAAAATTGATTGTTAACTATAAAATAAGCATGAACATTTATTATCAGAAATTATAAAAATGAATAATACTTTCCATTATAATTATCAGCTACAAAAACAACTTTCTAATGTCTTACGGCAATTAAATGATCGTTTAGAAGATAAGTCTTGTAATGTTCTTATCTCTCACGGAGAAATTAATAATCATCATGGCGTAGGAATTTTACTTCAAAGAATTTTTCCAGATTCAAGTAACTTTGTATCTATTCGTTCAAAAAATATTTATGATGGTTATCAAAGTTTTGGCAATAAGAATTTTTGTTTGCAAGTAGAAGATTATTCTTTTGCTGGAATTGCTCAAATAATACAAGAAGAATTGAGTGGTATTTCTCCTAAAAACTTACTCTGTGTTCCTTATTATCCTGAAGATTATCTGATTGCTTTAGCTATTAAAAAACTCTATGATTGTCCATTGTGTTTGTTTATTATGGATGATCAAAATATTTTTTCTCAAAATGTTGCTGATGCTATTGTTCAAGAAGTAATAGAAAATGCAGACCTTTGTTTAGGAATTTCTCATCCTCTCTGTAATGCGTATCAAAATAAATTCAAGAAAAAATTTTGGTTTGTTCCTCCTGTTATTGAAAATCATCTTATTCAAAATAAGCTAGAGTTACTTTCTAGTAATAAGCTACTACAAAAAAAAGGCATATTAATTGGAAATGTTTGGAGTCAAAAATGGTTAGACAAGCTTCGTTTACTCTGTAAAGCTACAAAAATTAAAATAGATTGGTATGGAAATCCTAACCGTCAATGGATTCATTTTACAGATAGAGAATTAGAGATTGATGGTATATCTTTTAAGGGCTTTCTACCAGAAAATGAGTTGATTCAAGAGCTAAGAGAAGCTTGTTTTGCGATTGTTCCGACGGGAAGTTCTAATGAGATAGAAGATAGACCAGAATTGACTCAATTAAGTTTGCCGTCTCGAACTTGTTTTATGATTGCAACAGCGAATCTTCCAATTCTAGTAGTTGGAGATAGTAATAGTGCTGTAGCCCAGTTTGTTCAAGAATACGGTTTAGGTTTGAATTGTAATTATCAGGTTGAGGATTTTCGTCAGAAAGTTAATTATTTATGTCAATCAGAAACTCAAAAAAGAATCCGTCAAAATGCTTTTAAAATTGGACAAAATCTTGGTGCTAATAATTTAGCAGAATGGATCTGGGATTCTCTAGAAAAGAAAGAAGCGATAGATTTACAATTTGAAAATCTTCTACAACAAACCTTAATTAATAATGCGAGTGTTATCGTCACGGCTAACGAAGTCACTCAAAAACATGGTACGGGTGCATTAGTAAGAAGAGTTTTTCCTGATGATTCAAATATTATTTCTGTTCGTTCTGATAATCATTATGGCGGAGAACATCATTTTGGCATTAAATCTTACTATTTTCCCCAGCGCGGATTAAGTCGAAAATCGGTTTTTACAAATATTTCTTATACTTTTGCAGAACATGGTATTAGTCGTATTTTCTGTGTTCCTTATTATTCAGAAGATTTATTAACTGCGATCGCGCTGAAAGAGTTTTTTGGTGTGCCGATGGCGGGCTGGATCATGGATGATCAAAATGTTTGTGTGAATAATATTCCTGATGATTTGATGCGAGAATTTTTGGGTAAATGTTCTGTTCGTTTTGCCACTCATCCTGAACTTCGAGATGCCTATGAAAATAAATATGGTTTAAAATTTTGGCTGATTCCAGCAGTTGTTCCTGATCGTCTGATTACCACTGCGATCGCAACTCCCACGCCCGAAAAATGCCAACAAAGAACGGGAATTTTAATTGGTAGTATCTGGAGTCGGCAATGGTTTAACGCACTTTGTGAAAGTGTTAAAGGAGCAGGAGTTAAGCTGGATTGGTTTGGCAATTCCCAATATTATTGGTTAACAGAATCGGAGGAAGAATTAAACGCAAAAGGCATTTATCCCCAAGGACTCTTTCCCGAAGATCAATTGGTAGAAAAACTTAAAGGCTATCCTTTTGTAGTAGTCCCGACAGGAACTTTGGATGAACGAGATGATCAACCTCAACTTTCCCAACTCAGTTTGCCTGGTCGAATTCTTTTTGCTTTAGCAACCTCAAATACTCCAGTTATTCTTTTTGGTAGTCCTCGCACTTCTGCTGCTAATTTCATTAATCGTTTTAAAATTGGCACAGTTTGTGACTATACGCCAGAAAGTTTTAGTGCGGCAGTTGACTATGTTCTGGATGCTGATAATCAAAAAATAATGCGAGAAAATGCTGTTAAAGTAGCCAAATCATTCTCAGACAAGGGAATTGATGATTGGGTTTGGCAGTCCTTAGAAAAAGGAGAAGCTGCTGATTTACGTTTTGAATCCATCTTGCCGCGATCGCCGAAAGATCTGGTTCATTTTATCGAAGCTCCCGTTTCACCGTATATTTATAAAGATTATACCCAGGTATATCAGGTTATGCGTCGGCTAAAAGGACAAAACTATCACCCCGATTTTGTCGTCGATGTGGGTGCATCTCATGGAATCTGGTCTCATACCGCCAGTCAACTCTTTCCAGAAACTCAATTTATTTTAATTGATCCTTTAATTTCTCGTTATGAACAAGCCGCCCGAGATTACTATATCCGCAATATTCCCAAAGTAGAATTATTGGAAATAGCAGTTTCTAACCAAGCAGGCCAGCTAAATTTTCAGGTTTCTCCCGATCTTTATGGAAGTTCTCTCTTGACTCCAGCAGATTTTAGAAACTATGAAACCGTTACCGTAGAAGTTAAAACCTTAGATCAAATTTCCTCAGAAAAAAAAATATTGGGCCGTGGCATTCTCAAGCTAGATGTTCAATGCGCGGAACATATTGTCTTAGAAGGTGCAACAACTTTTCTAGAGCAAGTTGATTTAGTAATTGCCGAACTATCTTTTATTCGCTATGACGAAAAAGCTCTCGTGTTTCTAGAAATGCTTAATCTTTTAGATCAACTTGGTTTCCGCTATTATGATGAGACGGGTGAATGGCGATCGCCGATTGATGGTACGCTTTTACAAAAAGAAGTCGTTTTTATCCGTCATAATTTACTCATTCCAGAAACCAGTCGTAAAATTTAAAATACATTACATTTATCAAACTATTCTCAACTTATCCAACAACTAATGCTGAAGCAACAATTAAAAAATAATAAGGTTATTCAAAGAATAAAAGCAATTAAAGATCTGATTCTCGAAAAGTTAGATACACTTAATCTTAAACTCGAAAAACTAGAGACACTCAACCTCAAATCAGATCAACAAATACTCAAATTAGATCAACAAATAGGTCATTCTTCTTTACTGTTAGAGGAAGTTTCAAAAACTCAACACAATACCAATATTTTACTCGAAAAAACTAGAGAAATTCAGTCAACAAATAATTACTTAATAGAAAATAGCGTTCTTTTATTAAAATCTTCTGTAGATATTGTGAGAGGAATACAAACTCTGATTGACAAAAATCAAATTCAACACACAACAACGAATACTATTTTATCTGACATTCAAGTAGAATTTCAAGATCAAAAGACTTTAACTCTTCAAGAATTTCAAAATATTCGTCAAGAATCTCAAGACTATTATCAAATTGTCATCGAAAAATTAATTGATGTTCAAGCAGAATTTCAAGCTCAAAACACCTCAACGCTTCAAGAATTTCAAAATATTCGTCAAGAATCAGAAGGATATTATCAACCTATTATCCAAAAATTAATTGATGTTCAAGAAGGCTCACAGAAACAAGATTTGTTTGTTCGTGAAACCTTATCGCAAATTTATGCAGATATTCATAATCAAAAATTTAAAATTGTTAGTGATCAATCTTATTTTCAAGATATAGATATCGAATTAATGGTTTATTTATACTCCTTTTTACCTCATCATCGTGCTGTTGATATTGGAGCTAATCGCGGTGATATTTCTCATCGTCTGCTCGAAGTTGGATATGAAGTTTATGCCTTTGAACCCTTTCCACCAGTTTTAGAAAAGTTAACAACTCGTTTAGGAGAAAATCCCCGTTTTCATCTTTTTCCCTTTGCTATGGGTTCAGTGAATGAAACTAGAGATTTACATATTGCGACAGATAAAACGGAAGATCAAATGTATGACGATCCTACATTTTACAGTAGTCTAACTAAACATTCTCTATCAGAAGGTCTTGTTTTTACTGAAACCCTTTCTGTCACTGTCAAAACTCTCGCTAGTTTACATGAATCAGCAGAATTACCCTCAGATATTGGATTAGTGAAAATTGATACAGAAGGCTTTGATTTAGAAGTTATTAAAGGCATGGGAGATTTTATTTATCCTGTTGTTGTAGCAGAATTTTGGGATACTAATTTTCCTTTTGGTAAATCTGGCGCAATGAATCATCTCAAAGATATGGTAAAAGCCATGAAAGAACGTAATTATCATTGGCATATTGTGATTTATCGTATTTGGGGAAATCATGATATTAGCTATTATTGCAATTCAGCTTATTCCCTAGATAGTTCTTGGGGAAATGTTTTCTTTTTCCAAGATTACGAAGTTTTTAATCAAGCTTTGAAATGGTGTTCTTCTGTTATGCCTGCCACGTATTTTTCTACTTAATTTTAATTACTTTTAAAATAAGTTTTAGGTTAAAAATTAATGTCTTCAAAATATGAATATCTAATTTTGCTTAGTTTGGGCATAATGTTTTTGTTTGTTGGCTTATTCTTTGGTGCTAGTCTTCAAACTGTCTGGCTTGATGAAGTTATGCTAACAGAACCAGCCTCAAACTTATACTTATATGGAAAATTCACTTCTTCTGCTTGGTTTCATCAATCCAATAATGTATTTCATGTTAGTGTCTCTCCACTACATACAATCTTACTTGCTCTATGGATGAAAATAGTTGGTTTTAACCTTGTAAAAGTGAGGCTTTTAAACTATTTTTTAATGCTTCTTTCTTCAGTTTTTTTATGGTTAGCAGTGAAAAGATTAAAATTGATCACATCTCCTTGGTTAAGAATTATATTAATTGCTAGTTTTTTAATGGTCGGAGGTATTAACTTTTC
>JANNLO010000010.1:0-3537 GCA_031396835.1 Snowella sp. SOY_38_metabat_116 | reverse complement strand
ATTCTCATTTTAAAACATTTGTACTATAAAAACTTGTCAAATTTACCAATACAGTTAAACAGGTCAACGATAGAATAAGGGTTTCAGGCATTGTAAAGCGATAGATTCATGAGAATCATTCTCATAATGAGAATTGCTGTCTTAGTTTCGAGATTGCACAGCTTATCTTTGACGATCCTCTAGCCATGAGTCGGCGCGATCCCTATCCTAATGAAGAGCGTTAGCAAACTCTGGGTACTGTAAATTATGTAATAATATTTGTAGTACACACATCCCCTGAGTATAATCCCCAAAGGAATGAAGAAGTTGGACGGATTATAAGCGCACGTAAAGCAACAAAACATGAACGGAGGACTTATGAGGAAGGCAATTTCTAATCTGACTGCTGAACAAAAGGCAGAACTCGAAGCTTTAGCCGCTTTACCAGATGATCAGGTTAATACTGATGATATTCCAGAGGTTACTGACTGGAGCGATGCTCAACGAGGTTTATTTTATCGTCTTGTCCAGCAGAGAAATAACAGAGACGATTCTGATAAACTTTTATCTAATAAACATTAAAAATTCACAAAAATATATGAGTAAAAATTTAAATGAAGAAAAGTGGTTCGCAATTTTAGGACTTATTTTTGTTGCTATAGCTTGGTTGGTATTATCTTTTTTTACAAATATTCTTTTAGCAGCAAACCCAACAACAGCCGCTATTATCATTGGCACAATGATCACTTCCTTTGTTACGCTTATTTCCGCAATTCTAACTCAACGACAAATAAAATTGAGAGAAATAGAAGAAGCTCACAGGGAGAAGAAAGTAGAAATTTATCAAAATCTTATACAAACAATAGCTTCAGTGCTTGCTGGGCAAAATGAACAAGTATCAATTGAAGCACCTACGGAACAGGAACTTATCAATATCTTATTCAAGTATCAATCTAATATTTTATTGTGGGGATCACCTAAAATAATAAAATCACAGATTGAGTGGAATCAATTCAATAATAAGGGGGGAGACGTATGTACGATTGTAGATAACCTATATAACCCACATTCAGCAGGTAATGGCATGAGTAAATATACTTAATGACAACTCCCAGCAGGTTATTTTGTCAAAATAGAATTTATTTAAAAATGGCGGAAACCTTTTCTGGGTAAGTATTTTATGCTTTTCTCTTGTCTGTGAGAAATGTGATGTATCTGGGTTAAACCCGACTAAGCCATTGAGAGAAGTTTCACTTCATCCAAAATCTCCTCTATTTGAGATTTAGACAAAAATACCTAAATTGCTGTAAGTCCGTCTATGAATGGATTACAAAAAATAAAAAATATGCAAAATAGCCTGCTGAACGTGGGATCAAACCAATTCTTAAATAAATAGGACAAAACATGGAAAGTAATTTGCAATCTGAATCCACTGCGACCAAGCCTGGGCATGTACTAAACTATGGCGACACCATCTATTTACAGCACATGAACGGCGACTATGTGACTGAATTTAGTAAGGGTAAAACTGATCGCTATCATTGGCCTAAGCTAGGCAAGGATAAAAAATTAGGCAAAAATAAAAAGCTCCGCGATTCTAAAAATGTAAAGTTGCAGATTCTGGGAGATTCAACAGGTGAGCTAACTGATGGTGCAGTGATCCGATTGAAATCAACAGAATCGCTGCCCGAACAGCAGAATGTTTTGGGCTCTTGGTCAGATAGCCATGATTGTTACTATTGGATCGATAATTTCCACCCCAAAAAGCAAAGCTGGCAAATCAACAAACGCAATCAAGGTGGCGACAACAAAATTCGCTATGGAGACGATATTTATCTAACTAACCTCCACTACAAAAATCAACGCTTGGCTCGATGTACTCGCTACGATGGCTATATTGCTAAGGCTGAGAATGTTAATGAGTGGTGGCAGTTCCAATCAGAAGTTCCACAAGAACACACTAACATTAGTTCGGAAGGTACTTTTCTCGAAAGCGCATTTGAACCAAAGACTCGCACCTTTAGCCCAGGAAATTTGGCTTATTTAGCTTATTTTGCGGAAGCCGCTTACGGAACCCCAGAGGAGAGTAAGGCTAAACTAGAAAAACTGGGTTTTCAGATTAATGATCATGAACATTATCTGGAATTTCCCGACACTGATAGCCAAGGTCTGATGGTTGGTGATGATGAAAAAATCATTGTTGCCTTTCGGGGGACTGAAAATTTGACCGACTGGATGACCAATATTAAACTGCTTAAGGCTTCCTGGAAAGTAGGAATGGTTCATGCAGGATTCTATCGTTCCCTTGAGTCTCTTTGGCCAGATGCGATCGGTCGTTTGAAGAGTCTGCGTAACAATAACCAGCCTATCTGGGTCACAGGACATAGCTTAGGTGGAGCATTAGCTACTTTGGCAGGGGCAACTCTTGATGACGAAATGCCAGAATTTGAGGTGGCTGGGATTTATACCTTTGGGCAACCCAGGGTAGGCGATCAAATTTTTGCTCAATCCTTGGACAAAAAAATGAAAGAGCGTTATTTTCGAGCGGTGAACAATAATGATATTGTTCCTCGTATTCCCAGTGTCAAGTTTAACCATGTCGGCAATCTCTTGTATTTCGATTGCAATGGCAAACTGAACGAGAATATGTCCCTTTCTTGGATTAATCCGAAGGCCTGGTCAGATCGATTGAAGGGTGTTTTTAAAAGTACGGTTGATTTGAAGTTTGAGTCTGATAGTGTCGGCGATCATCGCATGGGTGATTATCGTCGGTTGGCTATGCGTCAGCTTGACAAGGTTTAGCGATCGCAACTGTCAAGGTGTTTAGAACATTTTAATAAACAGCCCCGCCGCAATCAGAGGAGTAGGGCTGTTTCAGTAGTCATTTTAAGATCCTTTAGTGAAATGTAATGGGTTACTTTTTTATGATTTATCAATGAGCTAATAATTGTTGTCGAATTTCTTGAAGATTCTTCACATTTACTTATTTTAAAGATCGATTGTATAAATTAATTTTATGGTGGGTTACGAATCTCTAACACATCCTACACCTACTAAGATTAAACAGATTATCAATAGAAGTACAGCTTTCTTCTATGATCGCTTTTAACGATGTTAGACTTTTTTCAGGTAGTCCTTTCTCCCAGGTCGTAATCAATTGTTCCCCCCAACGTTCGGTATGTTTGATGTGATTGTCTGCAATATGCTGGATAATATTGATTAAAGAATTCTCGTCTTCAATAGGTTTTTGATTAAATTTCTGTCCCCAAACAGACTGTCCTTTTTCCCAATTACGCGATCTGACTTTTCCCGTTAAGTGCGGATTGCAAGCTGCCAGCCTTGGCAAAGGTCATGTAACTTAAGCCAACCGCGCCCCAACCAAAAGGGTAAACCTACTACCCGTCCTACTTTAAGGTGGATTCTTCAATGTTTTCAGTCTGTTCATCTTGTCTTTATCAATGGGGTTAAGTCTTCTATCCCACTCACGCCTAAACAAAATTTGATTTTGCAGTTTCTTGGTTCCTCTTCTCGGCAATATTATTTTTTGTCTTAAATAAC
>JANNLO010000002.1:0-15103 GCA_031396835.1 Snowella sp. SOY_38_metabat_116 | reverse complement strand
ACAAAGGTTTAGGTGTTAATCCTGAATCGGGACGCTTTTTTACTAATGCTTTACTTGCGATCGCTGTAGCAGGAGGTCTATGGGCTTTCTGTTTCAGTCATCCTCAGCTTTTTGGTTTTGCACACACACCTTTTATTGGTTAATCATTTGATTTATTAACTCTTTTATCAACAATGAACTTACTTTAACCTCTCAATCTAATTGGGAGGATTTTTTTGTATGGTTCAACTGTTATTTGTTCTTATGACCGCCAGTCAGGGCAGACTATACGCCCTTGAGTAGCAATGGAACCGTTTTGTACGCTAAGAAAAAAGATCGCTAAAACTTGTTCTTTCATCATAATATTTACTTATGTATTTTCTCTGTAAAATCATGTTAGACAAGTTTTTGAATAAGTTAAAATTATGCTCTGGAAAAAAGAGATTTAGAAATACCGATGTCTGAAACCCATGCATGGCAAGAGATGTAGCCTTAGCGTACAAAATCGTTCCATTGCTACTCATAGGCGTATACAAAGGCGTTTTTAGAATATTTTTTCTAATGGGACTTTGTTCTTTAGTAAAAATACTTATTAGTATATTTACACTTTTGCACTTTTGCACTAAAGTATGTTGACTCATTTGTTCATTTATAGTATCATTCTAATATAATGTGGTACTAAATATGTTTACAGTAGATTGTCCGACGTTTGTTCCCCTCGCATTAGCTGGAGGACAAGGGAAATCCACGATCGCCTTGATATTAGGACGGATTATTGCGAGGCTTGGAATCCCCGTACTTTTTATTGATGCCGATCCCCAGGGAAGTCTGACAGCGTTTCTCGGTGTAGAACCATCCACAGATCGCCCTACTCTTTTGGAGGTTATTACTAATCCAGAAAAGAAGATTCCCCTCTATAGTGCCATCCATCCCATTCCCGATGAAGATCAAGTATTTCTCATTCCAGCAACAGATCAGCTAGAGAATGCTAACCACTTTCTGTCCGCCTCTGGGGTCAGTCTAACGGTTCTTCGTCAGCGACTTTATCAAGTTGGCGAAGAAATAAAACCAGAAGAACGTGTAGCGCATAATTTTGGAATTATGATCATCGATCCTCCCCCAGAACGATCTCATCTCGCCCTATCTTCGTTAGGAGCAGGAAGCTGTTGGGCAATTCCTGCCGAAGCAAACATCAAAGGTGTTCAGTCTCTCATAAGAACTCTGGAGCTTATCAAAGCTTACCAAGGACTCCTATCTCAAAGCAAAATGCTAGGTATTATACCATTCCGAGCTAAATGGGTTGGATTAAGTCCAACCAAAACCACAAAGGAAAGCATCGAAGTGATGAAGAATCTCGTAGGAGAATCGTTAATGCTCCCGAACCTCCTAGAAAGCGATGTTTATAAACGAGCTATTAATGAGCAGGTTTTGCCAAGAGATTTAGGTGGGAAAAAACTAGAGTATCCAATCGATGAACTATTGATTCGACTGCTACCTTTTTTCTCCCCAGAAGTGAAAGAGGTAATAGTCTCTCAAGTAGAGAAATCTTTAAAAGCAGTATAGCCATAGAAAAAAGTAGGAGATAAAATATGAGTTTGCTCGATAAAATCAAAAACGAGTACGAATCACAGACTGTCAAAGTACCGCCTCGTCAGGATGAACTTTTACCTAAAGCTGAGGTGTCGCTCTCTGAAACTCAACTGGTTTCTCAAGAGGAGGAAACAACTAAGCCTGTCCAATCAACTCTTTTTTTGGAGAAAGAGTTAGCATCTCTGCCTTCAATAACAAATAAAAAGATTGGAGTCAGACTTGAAGAGGGCATCTACGACGAGTTACGAAAATTGTGTCAGGAAAATAGTATTACGGTAGAAACGCTGCTTGAAGCTTATTTTACGGTATGTAGCACTCAACCAAAATTAGTCAAGAAGATCATTGAAGAAGCTCAATTTCGCCTAAAGAAACGGACAAAAGCAGGAAATATTCGCTCTTTGCTAACCAAAACAAAAAATCTTAAAGATAGATAGTTCTTTAGCACTATTGCACTATTCTACTATTGCACTATAGTTAAAATATTTTTGATTTATGGATAATTACAGCCACCAATCATCAACAACCTGCTGAGATAATTCATAGCTCGTCGTAATTTGAGCCGCGTATTCGTCTCCCATTTCTTTTGAGTGTCCAATCAGAGTACCAAAGGACTCCAGGGCATCTGATTTATTCAGAAGTCGAATATGCTTTTCCGCGATATGTCGGAGAGCATGGGGATTTGTCCATTTAGTCTCCCCAAAGAGTGCAGTAGTTGCCTGAGCGATCGCCTGCTTAACAATTGTCCAAATACTACTAACAATATGAGGTTGACCAAAACTGACAGCTTCTCCCTTTGCCATCATAAAAAATAAATAATTATGGCTGTCAAGATTATTTTTCGCCTCTTCCCAAGCATCATGGCGATTTAAAGCCCCTTGGAGGCGAATTTCCTCTTGTTGGATATAATCTTCTACGGATTGCTTAACTTTGTCACTGACAATACCCTGCCGAGCAGATTCCAAGCGTTCTTCCATGCGCTCAACTTTATCAAAAGGACGACCCCAAAAATTCATCCATCCTTCCAAAGTCTGAATCGATTTTTCCATCAAAGGTCGCCATTTATAAATCCATAGATCTAAATCCGCCGTCAAAAAATTAGGAAGTTGATAATGACGATCTTTTCCTAAATGAGACCGTTTATGTTTTTTGATTCGGACAATATAATAGGGATTACTCTCCTTATCCAGATGTCGAAATAGCGTTTTTCCTAATTCCAACTGACGAATCTCTTCCTGTCTGACAGGGCAATACACTAAAAACTTAGTAATGATATAGACTTGCCAAGCCCGAACAATAGCTGAATCAGGTCGATTTCCATGTTTAAGAAATTCTCCTGTATCGGGATCATGCTTTCCATAGCCTGGAGCGCATAGTAGGTGTAAATATTGAACAACTTTTCGGGCATCCTCATGACTTAACTCTTTTTTAGCCCATTTTGCAGACTGCTTCTTTTGTTTTTCCTGTTTATAAATCTCTGAATATTCATTTTGAAGATCTTGCAAATCCAAAATCAAGGGAATATCTGACCAATTATGACGATTGCATTGAGCATAATTAGCCCATTTAGCGATCGCAATACCCGTTGCAACAGCGTGCAAACCAGCCGAGTAACTGATTCCCCGATGGGTTACTGCCCAATAAGTAAAATCATCTAAAGCCTCAATATCCGTTAATAAATTGATGGATAAATTATTTTCATTTTCAGGATGGTAAGAACGATACCAACCTAAAAAACGAAGAATCACTTCTTCTTCTTTTTTCAAGGTAGCAGATTTAGCCATATCGAGTTTCGGACGACTTCCTCCTTCATTTCCCTGCGCCCGTCTTTGTTCTCGTCTGGACTTCCGCAAATTTTTATCACCTAATGCTCGAAATTGCAGAAAATCTTTAATTTCTTGACCTAGTGTTTCAGAGACTTCATTCTGCTTTAAACCATAAGAAGGAAATCGTTTTTGAGTCAATTTTTCATCTAATTTAGCTCGAAAGGGAGCCACCTCTGTTTTCAAATCAAAAGATAATTCTCGCCACCAGACCTGCTCTTCCATCCAATTTACAAATTGCACTAAAACAGAACGATAGTTAGCCCTTGTCCTGGGTGAAAGTTTTCCATCAGCCATTGCTGCCTCGGTGTGATGATCAAATATTGCCACAGCACGCTTCAACTTTTCCAAATCTAATGACTGAGCATATTGATCTAATTGTTTCGGTTTGAGTCTCGGTGCTGCTGGATCAAGCTCAGGAATTACATAAAATCGAAGAGCCATACTCAGCTTCCTCTCAAAATCCACAGCTAGTTTTTCTACTGGGTGTACTTTCGCCCAAGCTTTGAACGCGTAATCGAGGGTATAAGAACTCATAAATTTACTCTTAATTTTACTAGGTTAGGACGAGTACGCACTCACCCAGAAAACGTGTGAATGCGTACTAGGGTAGAATTTCTATAACTGTTTATATATAAGAGTTTAGCACAAATTTCTTTAACTTGCTTTACCAACTATATTTGACGAACTATGGTTAAAAATATGTAAAAAGTGTAGTATGGAAGAGTCCGTTTATGAGGTAAGGTCATGCTTTCAAAAAAATACACGCTAAAATTTGTTTTTGATCTTTGGTGTGAGTCTCCTCAGAGAGCGAAGAGTAATCCGAACCAAGAGAAACATCTAGAGATTGCTTTAAGGTTATATTTACTACCGAAAATTGATCCCAAAGCCAAGGGGTTGGAAAAATCTAAATTTTCCACTTACGCTGACTCGTTAACCATAGATAAGCTGAAGGGTGGTCTGAATATTTTTGATGCTCAATTTGCGATCGCTGTTGAGCAAGGTCAAACCGCTCAAAGTACGGGCAAGAATTATCGCGCTGCTTTAAGACAATTTTTTGATTGGCTAGAACAACAACCATGGTGGCAAGGTTTGTTTTCCTCAACAATCGTTAAGATCGTTCCCAAAAGAGACAAACTGACCGCTATGCCTAAAAAGAAAAGGGGGCCTTTAGTTCGTCGTAGTCTGGATAAAAATGATTTACCCGACTATTTAAAAAAAGAGTTGGCAGAGTTTCAAGAATTTCGTTTAACAGGAGGGCGTGCTCTCTCTCGTAATATTAATCAATCTAAGAATGGAGAAGAAAGAGGAATGGTTCGTCGTCCTAAATTAGATCCTGTTAAGCCTTCTACGATTCAACAAGAAGAAGAAAAAATACTTTATTTTCTAGGTTGGTATAATAAGAAGTTTCCTAATTCAGAACTGCACTTGAAACTATTAACCACTATTAATTTATTAGATGATTTTATCGATTGGGTAATGGATAATAATCGGGAAGTTACTAACTCTACAGGCGTTAAGATGACACGGGTTGCTATTTCTATTGCTAAATGGCTCAATTATCACAAAACAAATCGAAGAAATTGGTCAGATATTACTTTAATTTTGGATTTGAAAAATGTTAATAATCAATACACAGCAGACTATCAAGCAGAGAAAAAAATTCTTGATGCACAAAAGTGGCCTGCCAAGGAATTAAGCCATGAAGATGCTCGAAAGGTAGTGGATTATCTCAGAACGCTTTGTGCAGAACGCACTATTGTCAAAATTTACCGTAAAGCAAAGGAATACAATGCTACGCACGCTCGTGATCTATCAGCTATCGCTAGGGCTTGGCAAACCTATTTATTGGTTAAAATTCTAGTCTATTGTCCTATTCGGGAAGAAGAAATTAAGAATTGGGTTTTTAATGATTCTTTATTTCGATACCTTGATAATAATGGTAATCCTTACTATGCTGTTAGTTTAGACAAACATAAACTTGATAAAACAGGTAAGATTCGCCATTATCCTCTGCCTTCTATCTTGACAGAAGATTTAGATACTTGGCTTTTTAATTGGCGTAAATTAGTGGTTGACTTAGTTCAAACACCAGAAGGATGGATGGATTTTTGGGGATATTCTCCTAATGTCATTGAGAAATATGAAAATAGAATTGAAAAAGCTAAAAATGGAATTTTGAATCCAAAATTAACCATAACTCGTGAGGCTTATATTCAAGAACAAGAAAAACGTATAGCAGGAATACAATATCGTCTTGATGCTTGGCCAGTGGCTAAAGAAAAATTGAAAACTAATGATCGGGTATTTTTCTCTTTTGGTAAAAAAGATGCCGCCGCTTTTGGACAACCCCTCGAAATTTCTATTTTCTGGCAAACTGTTCGTCGAGCTACAGCGATCGCTACCCATGCTTTATTTGGAGAAACTAAATGGGTTAATCCCCATGCTTTTCGTCATATTGCTGAGAAGCATCTTCGTCTTTTAGGTAAGGCTCATTTAGCGGAGGCTTTTGGGGCTTTGATTGGCCATTCTAAGGAGATGGGTGATGAGTATGCCAATCAAATTCTTTCTGAATATGACATCACTAAAGATATTGTCAATAATTGGTGGCTTTGAAGATTTTTATAAAATTTCTAATTTTGATAACTTAGCTTTTCTGCTTTCCCAATCAGGCATAGACTGGCTAAGTAATTGCCAAAACTTTTTACTATGATTCATTTCTTTCAAATGACAAAGTTCGTGCATGATAACATAGTCAATACAATCAATAGAAGCTTTAATCAGTTCTAAATTAAGGTTAATAGTTCCTTTATTATTGCAACTACCCCAACGGCTTTTCATTGGACGAATTTTTAGTGTTATTGTAACTTGAGAGAGTTCTAGAATTGACTTACTTTGGTGAATACATTTTTGTAGATGTTCTTCAAAAATACTGATGGCGTGTTCTTTATACCATTGTTGCATGAGAGATTCAATCATTTTTTTGTCATTAGTGTCAGGAACAGTAATCTGAAAAAAACCGTTTTTGAGTTTAATTGATTTAATTTTTCCCTGGTTAATATCCAAACGATATTGACGGCCCAGGTAGCGATGGGTTTCACCCGATATCCATTGACGAGAACCTAAAGATGGCGGGAGTTTTTCAAGCTGGCGGAGGGTTTTATCTATCCAATAAGCTCGCTTAGTCAAAATATTATGAATATCGGCTAATGAGGTTTTATGGGGGGCATGAACGACGATATTTTGGTCGGGATGGATAGAAATTTGCAGGGTGCGCCGATCGCTACGTTTGACGAGATAGGGAAGGGGTTTACCATAGAGGGAAAACTGCTGTTGTTCTTCGGTAGTCGGGTTTTTAGGCATCGGGTAACCGGATCACTGCGGTGGCAACACATTTATCGAGAATATGGTCGATCGCTTCAAAATCAAGACTGAGGCTATTTTCATTCAGTTCGTCGAATAGGAAATCTTCAATCTGATTTTTCATTTGATTTTGAACATCATTATTTTTTTGCCAGTTGATAATGCGATTTTTTTGAATGATGTCATCAATGCCGATCGCTATTTTGGCACTGAGGTCTGGATCGTTGTCAAGGATTTGAAGTTTGCTGTAAACAATACCGTAATAGGCTTGAGCAACTTCTCGATGTCGGAGAAGTTCGGGAATGTCATCGCGCTTGTTGCGGTTACGGACGCGATCGCAGATGTCTTTAGCTTCTTTCAGCAGGGCTTCAGCATCTTGGTAACGTTGGGCGCGGATTTGATCGAGGATTTCTTTAAGTCGATCAGAGAAGGGCTGATAAAAGATTTCATCTTCTTGGAGTTTTTCGGTAATAGTGCGAATAGTACGATTGGCGATCACCTCGGCTTTGCTGACAGGGTTGGGCAAAGTCTCGATTTCCTTTTCAAAAGTTTCTTGATCGAAAATATCGGTTAGCTCAATCAGGGTTTGCACATCCTTGGCTTTGACATGGGTATTGAGGAGGTTTTGAATGGTTTTCTGGTGTTGTTTGAGGTCTAGGGTATCGCCATATTGCCGAGCAGCCATTTGACGAATCTCCACGAAAAATTTGAAATCTTGTTTATAGCGTTGAATTTTTTCCCTGGGAGTTTCATCAAAAAAGCTGACACTACTAAGAGCGAGTTGGAGGGTACGACCGTAAACAGAGAGGCATTCATTGAAATCTAGGCGAATTTTTTCATTTTGGAGGAGTTCAACAAAAGCATTATTGTTTTGACGGTTAGTAATGCCAGAAAAAATGTCCCAGAGATTGCTATATTTTTGCTCAATACTTCGCCATTCTTGGGAGAGGGTAATAATAATGCCATCGAGATCGTCTTTGTCATAATCGCCCTCTAGGGAGTCGTATAGATAAATCGCATCCCCCAGTTGTTGAAGGATGCCAGCATAGTCGATGATTACGCCATATTCTTTACCTTCATAGAGTCGGTTAACCCTAGCGATCGCCTGTAGGAGTAGGTGATCTTTGAGAGGACGGGTGAGGTAGAGAACGGTATTTTGAGGGGCATCAAATCCTGTCAGGAGTTTATCCACCACGATAATAATTTCGGGATGATCTTGATATTTAAAGGCTTTGACCAGGTTTTCTTGATATTTTTCGGGAGTTAGATGGTGTTCCATCATTCCATCCCAAAATTTTTTGAGGGATTCTTTGTCTTCGGTGAGATTTTCGTCGCCTTCGGGTATGTCGGGGGGGGATATGAGGACTTCACTACTGACTTTGCCAAATTCATCGAGGTATTTTTTGTATTTAATGGCTGAGGCTTTATTTTGGGTAACGAGTTGGGCTTTTAGTCCTCGTTTTTGGAAGTTGGTGCAGTAATGCCCTGTAATATCCCAGGCGATCGCCTCTATTTTGGAATCAACTTGGTTGAGTTGAGTTTTCGTGGCAAAACGTTTTTTGAGTTTGGCTTTTTGTTCTTCGCTGAGTTCGGTGGTATAGCGTTCAAACCAACGGTCTAGGCTTTCTGCATCAATTTCCTGATCGACTAATCGACTTTCATAGAGCAGGGGAACTACGGCTCCGTCTTCAAGGGCGCGGCGGATGGTGTAGGTGGGTTGAATCATTCCGCCAAATAGTTCTACGCTACTTCTTTCTTTGTTTTCGATAGGTGTGCCAGTAAAGCCGATAAAACAGGCATTGGGTAAAACTTGTTTCATTGCACGGTGAAATGTGCCAAATTGTCCGCGATTATCTTTATCTTTTTTCCCGAATTGGCTGCGATGGGCTTCATCCACCAGGATAAAAATATTGGAGCTTTCGTTTTTATAGTTTTGGGAGTCGGCAATGGTATCGAATTTATTAATAATGGTTGTAATAATGCTGGCTTTGGGTTCGTCGAGCAGTTCCCGCAGATGTTTCCCTGTGGTTGCTTGGGTGATGGCTGTGCCGCAGTTGGCAAAGGTTCCATAAATTTGGTCGTCGAGGTCGGTGCGGTCGGTGACGAGGATAATTCGGGGGTCTTTGATGGTACTTTCTGGGTTATGGGGTTCTTTGGCGATCGCTTCTGCGAGTAATACCATTGTTAAGCTTTTGCCACTGCCTTGGGTATGCCAGACGACTCCACCT
Source organism: Snowella sp. SOY_38_metabat_116 (assembly GCA_031396835.1). Taxonomy (GTDB): domain Bacteria; phylum Cyanobacteriota; class Cyanobacteriia; order Cyanobacteriales; family Microcystaceae; genus Snowella. The sequence goes on along the minus strand of JANNLO010000002.1, from coordinate 6,123 downwards.
TTGCGTTTTCCTTTTTTGTCCTCGGTCTTGATGCGATCGAGGATATTTTTAACGGTGAAATATTGTTGATAGCGGGCAATTTTACGTTCTCCTGAATCAAAAAGGCTATAGCGATCGCTTAATTCTAATAATCTTTCTGGGGAACAAAGGGCATAAATAAGTTGGTCTTGGGCGGTGACGGTGCGACCATGATCAAGATTATTTTGGTAGTGTTGGCGAGCATCTTCTACAGAAAAATGGGTAAAGCGGTTTTTGTCTTTGGTAAAGAGTTTATCGGTTTGGGTGGGGCTTAGGGGTTGATTGATTAATGTCTCTAATCTGTTTCCTTCCTTATTTTCTTCTTTCCAGACTGCCCAGAATTGTTTAGCTGTGCCAACGGTTCCGTATTTGGGTTGGTCTTCGATTTTGGAGAAAGTGGGATTAGGGGCGATCGCGAGTAATAGTTGATTGTAGTGGAAGAGGTGGGGAATATAGTCGTTTTTTTGATATTCTTTGAGTTGGTTGATGGCTTGTCCGATGGGGTCATCGATGCCGCTCCGTTTACATTCAATAGTGACGAAGGGGATGCCGTTGACGAATAGCACGATGTCGGGGCGATTGTTTTTGTTGCTGGTTTTGCGTTCGATTTCGTATTCGTCGGTAACGTGATAGAGATTATTTTCGGGGTGTTGCCAATCAATATAGTTGAGGTCAAAACTAGCTTTGCCGCCATCGTAGGTTTCCTCAAAGCTTTTGCCCAGGCGCAGAAGTTTCCATACATCTTGATTGGTTTGGATGAGTCCAATGTCTTCGATGTTTTGCAGTGCTTTTATGGCTTCTTTAATGGATTTTTCACTAAATTTGTAGTTTTTGCCGAGGCGAGTAAAGTGTTGTTTACTGAGGTATTGGTGCAGGATGTCAGTGAGGATGACATTAGAATTTTTACTGCCTCGTAATTGGTGGGCTTCTTTGGGTAGGAGATAGGTATAGCCCAGGTTGATCAGCAGGTGGAGGGCGGGGATTTGGCTGGTGATTTCTTCGTAGTGGGTGGGGATGAAATCGGTCATGGGGTAATGTTTACTCTGGTTTTTCCTGTTAATAGTTGTTGCATTAAGCCTTTTTTTTGCTTTTTGAATGTTTCAAGTATTAATTCAAGTTTTTTGATGTCTTTTTCACAAGATAAAAACAAAGAGGCAATCTTATTTTGCTCTTCTAAAGAAGGGATCAAAATTTTCATTTCTGCCAATGTGGACATTACAATATAAGGCGTATTTCCTTCTTTTTTTTCTTTATAAATTCTTGCTTTTAAGAACTTATCTAAAAAGAATTTTACATAAAAAATATTTTCAAAAAATTCATCTAAAACATAGGTTCTTTGGTAAGCATTAAATTTACCTTCATAATGGTGAATATATCCAACATTTGCGCCATTACCTGAAATTATGAGCGCATTTGTGTCAAATTCATAATTATCAATATAAAAATAATTCTTTGCACAAGTATAAAAACGATATTGACCATTATCAACCATCGCATTTGCATCTAACTTCCCTGTTGTTATGCTGCATAAATCTCCTAATTTTTTAGTTTTCCAATTGCTAAAAAGACAATTATTATCTTGTTTGAAGCGAATTTCTTGGGAGAAAAGTTTTTGCATTAAGCCCCGTTTGAGCTTATTTTTGCTGTTGATCAGTTTTTCTGTGAGTTCAATTTGGCGATCGCACATCCCCAATATCTCAGCTATCTTCTTTTGTTCCGCGATCGGAGGTAGAGCAATAGGGAACTTTAACCAACGATTTGTTTTAAAGACCATCTTCTCAATATCTACTCCGATACTAGACTGAAAAAATGTTTGTTGAAGATAAGTAGTATGAATTAAAAATTTCAGATATTCAGATAATAACTCTGGTTTGGTTTGAAAAATATCGTATTCACTAGAAACAATAGAATTGTCTAAATATTCAGGTACAAACTCGCAGGCACCATGAATAATTTGTCGTCGCGCAATCAAAAAATCACCACTTTTTAAGATATGTTGATTTTGGGTCTTGATTTGTTTTCCAAGTAATACTTCCCTCGGAACAACACCACCTCTATTACGTTTGACTGTAACAAGTTGATATTCTTCTTCTTCTGCTAGAGAAATTGGTCGGAAAATTTGTTCTAAAGCTTTTCGTAAAGGTATTATTTTCCATTCCTTCGTAAAAGAATCAATCTTAGGTTGTCCTGATGTCACACTTTTAGGGTATTTATTACCTTGATATCTCATTTTTTTCTATAAATTCCTATTGCTATTCAAAGTGATTAATTGAATTTATTGAATTTAAAACTATTGATGAAACTCTCTTATTAAAGTATTTTCACCTATCTCATCCCGTTTTTTTCAGGAAATTTAAAACAACATCCTTTGACAAAATCGGCAAAACCTGAGAACTTTCCTGCACCTCATAAGCCCCATTCTTCAGTGGTCGGAGTCGTTAAATCCTCATAATAATTTACCCGACCTCGGAGTGGGGCAAACAAATCAGAAGTGCTACGACGTTCTGCCGTTTCCCAAAAATCCTCATTCAACTCCTCTATATCCGAATAATCAATCTGCTCATCCGACAAACTAGCCAACGTGGACTCTTCCGCCTCAGTAAGTCGGGGCAAATCATTTTGATCGGGAGTGTAGTTAACAATTTTCATAACGTTTTACCTTTTTAGTATTAACAAAATTAGACTAAACCTAGCTCCTTTAAATAATTATCCATCTGCGATCGCACCTCTACCAATTCCGCCTCAATCCCTTTGATTTCCTTCTGAACCGCAGGAATATCAATCTCCTTCTCCTCCTCAAAAGTATCCACATAAAGCGGAATATTCAGATTAAAATCATTCTCTCGCAACTCCTCCAGCGTCGCCAAATAAGCATACTTATCAACATTTTCGCGCTTTTGCCAAGTCGAAACAATCCGCTCAATATCCTCAGCCCGTAGCCGATTCTGATTCTTCCCATCCTCAAAACCCGCACTGGCATCAATAAAGAAAAACTGATCATCCCGTTTCGCCCGACTGAAAAATACCAACGCCGCAGGAATCCCCGTCCCAAAAAAGAGATTAGACGGCAGACCAATCACCCCATCCAAAAGATTTTTTTCAATCAGAGCCTTACGGATCGTTCCCTCAGCCCCACCCCGAAATAAAACCCCGTGCGGCACAACGACCCCCACACGCCCGTCCGTTTCCGTCATCGTCGCGATCATGTGCTGAATAAACGCATAATCTCCCCGACTTTTAGGCGGAACCCCATCATCAAACCGATGAAAAGGATCATTCTCTGCTTTGTCTTGACCCCATTTATCCAACGAAAACGGTGGATTAGCCACCACCACATTAAAGCGTTGTAAAGCATCGTCTTTGAATAACTTGGGACTGCGGATCGTGTCTCCTTTCTCAATGACCGCGTTATCAAACCCATGCAAAAACATATTCATCCGACATAATGCCCAGGTTCCCCCATTCATCTCTTGGCCAAACAAAGCCGTATTGAGATTTTTAATTTCTTGAGCCGTCCGAATCAACAACGACCCCGACCCGCAACAAGGATCACAAATCGTATCCCCAGACTTCGGCGCAACAATCCGAGCCAACAACGTCGAGACCTCTGGGGGCGTATAAAACTCCCCACCCTTTTTGCCACTATCCGCCGCAAAATTGCCAATCAGATACTCATAACAATCCCCAATCACATCCCTGGCTTCCAGATGGGACGGACGCAAATCCAACTTAGAAAAATCCTCTAAAAGATGCTTCAGCCGATCATTGCGCTCCTTCGTTTCCCCCAACATACTTTCATTATTAAAACTAATATTGCGAAACACATCCGCCAACTTTTCCTTATTGCTTGCTTCAATCTGAGCTAAAGCCTCATCAATTAATTCACCGATACCAACAGAAACCTTTTTTTCTTTTTTATCCTCTGGATCGGAGATTGTGATAGTAGTACCAGTGCGATGGTCATAGAGAAAATCAAACCGAGCCGTTTCGGGCAACACAAACCGTTCCCGACTCATCGCCCGTTCAATGCGTGTCTCATCGCCTTTATATTTCTCTTGGTATTCAGCCCATTTGTCCTGCCACAAATCCGAGAGATACTTCAAGAACAACATCACCAAAATATAATCTTTATATTGCGAAGGATCAATTACTCCCCGAAACGTATCACAGGCTTTCCAAATAATACTATTGATTTCTGCTTGCGTTTTAACAGCCATTAGATTAGTTCTCCTTCATTTCTAGTAATTTGAGTGTCAATACTTGGGATAATTGATCCCGTTTTTTTTCTAGCTTTTGCGTGAGTTCCTTCTCTCGTTGTCGCAGATGATGAAGGGCTAAAATCATAGATTGTCGTTCCATAGATGGCACAGGGATCTTTAATTGTTTCAATTCAGAAAAAGGCAAAAAAGACTGGGAAGAACCTAATGTCAATCGAGAAATATCTTTATGAGTTTTAGGATGATTAAACCACCAGGCAAGATATTTTCCATTTAATACTGGTTTTGGCGAAAAAATTGCCCAATTATTCTGGACAAGCACCTTCACTGGCGGCTTCTCAACGGCGATCGCAATCACCACCCCCCGAATCAAAATCAAGACATCGCCATCCTTCAGGATATAACGAGAGTCATCTTGCTCAAATTCCGTAGGCTCTAACTCTGACCAGTCAATGCGCTCAAACTCTCTGGAGACGGCCCGAATCGGAATCAGCCAGTGAGTCGCGTTTTGGGGTAGAACTTCTTTTTTTCTCCGCACACTGTACCCAATCCGCAAATCCCCCAAGGAGGCCAGTGATGAGTATCGAGTTGCTGTCATAACAATTTCCTAATGATTCGATTAATGGACATTTGACATCCCGATCCCTACAATTAATCATGCGAAGATTAAGGGCGATCGGGATATGAGTCCGAGGTTAAGCAGGAATTACCAACGTCCCCACGTCAATAATTCCCGATATTGCAGAATCCCCTAAGCTGCCTGAACCCCTCCTAGCAGGTCATGAAAACAATCTAGCCATTGCTCCCACTGCTGCTCATATTCCTCTAGCTCTTCCCCAAAAATTGGAATTAATGCCCCATTACCATCTCGATACATATAGGCGATCGCCACACCGTCTAGAGATTCCAGATAGTCTGGATAAGCATCTGCGACTGTGTTAAATGCTTGCTGATAAGCAACTGCCTGGATAAAATGCGGCTGCATATACTCAAGCTTTTTGGGACTACGACCACCTTTCAACTCCAAGAGAACCCGTCGATTATCGCAGAATTCAGTATTAATACGAGTCACTAAATCCAAACGGCCAATGAAATTTCGATCAAAGTCAGCAACAAAAACCTCGGATAAAACGTAAACTTCACCATTGTCATCCACTACAGATAGACTTGACTCACCGCGTTGAAGATAGGGGAGAACATGGTTCTCCAATCCCTGCCGATAGCCCATCATGTCCATCGAACAAAGACCAAGGGGTTTATTTTGACTCCAATTCTCTAAAGCCTTATGACCCATTTCACCTGCGGACTTGGATTCATTGCAAATGCGGTTAGCTTCATCTTCACCCACTCGATCTCGCCAACGTTGCAAATTTGATTGAGCATCGGGGTCAACAATTGGCTCCACTGTTGATTTGATTTGGGAAAAACTATACAGGGGCTGGCTAGGATTTCCTTTGGGGTAATAGAAAGAAGGGCGACCGCCTTGACGACATTGGTAATCAAGATATTCAGGGGCATCTCCCAAAAGACGCTTTAGGTTCCAAATGTTGGGCTTTCCATAACGCTGGGTCGGGATGTATAACGCTGGGTCGATCATAAATTTTACAGTAACTTAAATACTGTTTTGAATTGAATACCCCCAATATAATCTTTTTTTTAAATTTCTGCAAGTTTTTTTTTACAATAGTCAAAATACTGTAACCAACTAGTAGGAGTATCTAGTTCATTCGTAAATTGCCAGTTTAAAATTCCCAAATATCAACCAAAAATTAGGTATAACCAGAAGAATCGACAGAAAAAAGATAACAAGATCGTTCAAGATAAGCCCATTGGGAACTCATATCACCAAACACCCTGAGCCACCCCTGACCGATCACATCAATAATCC
>JANNLO010000311.1:0-32865 GCA_031396835.1 Snowella sp. SOY_38_metabat_116 | reverse complement strand
CCTATTTCGTCTATGATTCCTGCTATTATTCCCAAATGGTCTATATCTTGAATATCTATTTGCATTTCTTTTTTCATTTTGCTTACCTTAATTTCATTTAGATTAAAATAACATTTTACAATTTAACCTGCTGAATGTGGGCTTGAATAACTCGACCAGGATCGGATGTCGCTTGAACTACTGTCGATTAGTCTGCTGTAGTTTGTTCTTTTGTTGTTTGTACGGCTGAAGGGGGAGTTCCTGAGGGTTGATCTTGAGATGTTTGGCTTTGTTTAGTATCCCCAACCGAGTCCGAGATCTTTATAATGTGCCACAACAAAAATGGTTCATTTTCCCATCCAAACTTCAATCGCAGTGCCAATAAATGCTCCAATAGGATTATCGAAGGATTTTTTAAACGCTGCTAGACCACCTTTTTTAGCCGCTTCGATCAGTTTTTGCTTTAAGTTGGGATTTTTTTCGATGGCTTCAATGGCTTTGATGCCCTGAGTGGTTGGATTGTTGGGATAGGTTTGGGCAAGGGGCGCAATAATGGCTTGGACTTCGGTAATAATTTCGGTTAGGTTTTGCTGTTCGGCTTCATTGAGAGTAAACTGAAATTCATTGTTATCTCCAAAATTAAATCCCGATGCAAAGTTTCCTGTTTGTTGAATTGACATTACTAATTCCTCAATTGTGATAGATCTAGCTGCTGCTAGTTTAGCAATTTCTGTCATATCGGTGCTTTTGTCTCGATAAAGTTGGAGAAGTTCTTGATCTCTGTGGGTTATTTCCTGATCTTTAATTGCTAGTTGAGCTTGATAATTTTGTTCAATTAAGGCTACTTTTTGTTCATAATCTTCATAAAAACGTTTTTCTAGCTCTGCTTTATCCGTATTCTGGGGCGCGTCAATTTGAATAACAAAAGTTCCATCTCGTCTTTTGAGGATGCCTGTGATGGAAAGTTCACGGTTTTCAGATTCGATTTGTAAACCATGAAAGGATTCAAGAAAGGCTTTCCAGTCAATGCCATCACTAAAAATCAGATCAACAGTTTCTCTTGCGGTTTCAATTAATCGCTGAAAATCACCAGCATTAAAGATTTTATCTGGATTATGAGGACGACGATCTTGATAATTTCCTTTTTCATCTATTTTGTAATAAATGTAATCGCAAATTACACCTTCAAAAACTGATTCAGTATTAATATGCCAATCTCGGATATAAGCTGCTGTTAAGTTAGCACGAGTAAAGTTTGTGTATAAAGCATCAGCCGTACTGAGGTTGGCTTTACTGAGGTTAGCTTCACTGAGGTTGGCTCCCATGAGGTTGGCTCCCATGATTTTAGCTCCCATGATTTTAGCTCCCATGAGGTTAGTTCCACTGAGGTTGGTTCCACTGAGGTTGGTTCCACTGAGGTCGGCTCCGATAAGGCTGGCTCCAATGAGTTTTTTTCCACTGAGGTTGGTTCCACTGAGGTAGGCTCCAACGAGGCAGGCTCCAATGAGGTCAACTCCAAAGAGTTTGGCTCCAAAGAGGTTGGCTCCAGTGAGATCGGCTTCATTGAGATTGGCTCCAGTGAGATTGGCTTCACCGAGATTGGCCTCTCCAAGGTTTATTTCAACTCTATAATCCTTTTTTCTCCATTGATTCCATTCCCCAACACCTCGTTTAAGACGTGCTAGTTGTTCTCGATTAGCCATAGATGCTATTTTCTCTCACCAACTGATTAAATCGGTAAAATCAAAAGCCATTAACCTTTATTTTGCACTCAATCAAGCTATTTCGCATTAACTTTATCTTAGTTGTCAATGATGAGCAATATTCAACAAAGTAAAAACTAGGGAAATAGTTGCTTACTCTATTTCCCTAAAATTAATTAAAATTCTCCCTTTAAAGCCGCATCACAGCGATCGCAGATTGTCGGATCTTCGGCAAAGGTTCCCACACTGAGAGAATAATTCCAACAGCGATCACACTTATGGCTTTTCGCTTTATCTACATATACATAAGTTGAAATTGTATCAGGATTAGAAAGAAACTCAGCCATTTTCATCTGTGTTTCTGCTGCCTCTCGCATTTCATCATTTGGTAAAAGATTGAGATACTTATCTTTGGATTCTATAATTTTAACTTCAGAAACTAAGAATAAATAACGAAGCTCATCTACTCGATTGCCTTGTAAGCTATTGGAGGAATTGAAATTTTTTAGATATTCACGAATCTCTTCACTAGGAATATAAAGTGATAGTGATGATTCTAAAGAAGAACCTAAAACTTTTTGAGAACGAAATCCTTCAAGATTCCAGTTGACACTATCTCTTACTTTACGCAGTTTTTTCCATTTTTTCGCTAATTCAGGTTTTTCCCATTGGGGATCTAGACTTACCCAACCTGCTTGAAATACGGATTGATAAGGGGTTTTATAGGGTAAAAACTGCCAAATATCTTCTGCTAGATGACATAGAACAGGCGCGATCGCCTTAGTTAAATTTTCTAGCGCAATTTGTAAAACCGTTTGACAACTGCGACGACGAGGGGAATTGGCATCAGAAATATAAAGCCGATCCTTGGCAATATCTAAATAGAAATTAGATAAATCTACCACACAGAAATTTTGTACCGCTTGGAAGAATTTAAAGAATTGGAAACTTTCATAGGCTTCCGTGACTTCTTCAAAAACTTCGTAAATACGATGCAACATATAACTATCTAATTCAGGTAAATCATCATAAGCAACAGCATCCGTTTCAGGATTAAAATCATGCAAATTTCCCAACAGAAAACGCGCTGTATTACGGATTTTATTCCGTGCATCCATCAATTGTTTAAGAATCGTTTGTCCAATGGGAACATCAGCATTATAGTCAACAGAAGATACCCATAAACGCAGAACATCTGCTCCATAAGCTGGTTCTTTTTGTTGATTTTTTCCGCCATTAATAATCTGATTGGGATCAACTACATTCCCAATGGATTTACTCATTTTATGACCTTTTTCATCAAGGACAAATCCATGCGTTAAAACAGTTTTATAGGGTGCAATTCTATTCACTGCTACACTGGTTAATAAGCTCGATTGGAACCAACCGCGATGTTGATCCGAACCTTCTAAATACATATCAACAGGATATTTTAATTCAGGTCGAATTTGAGCGACTGCCGCCCAGGATGAACCCGAATCAAACCAAACATCCATTGTGTCTTCGCCTTTTCTATAGATACGACCATTATTTTGATAACTTTTAGGTAATAATTCTGTGACTGACAATTCCCACCAAGCATCCGAACCTTTTGTCGCAAAAATAGTTTGAATATGGACAATAGTTTCTTTAGTTAATAATGGTTCATTCGTGACTTCATCATAAAAAACAGGAATAGGAACACCCCAACTTCTTTGACGAGAAATACACCAACCACTGCGATCGCTAACCATTGGAGTAATGCGATTTTTACCTTGTTCAGGAATCCAATTCACCGTTTCAATTGCTGCTAAAGCTTGATCTCGAAATCCTTCAACTGAAGCAAACCACTGTTCTGTAGCGCGAAAAATTGTTGGTTTTTTAGTGCGCCAATCGTAGGGATATTTGTGTTGATAGGCTTCTTCTTTGAGTAAAGATCCCGCTTCTTGTAGTGCTGTGATAATCGCTTCATTGGCATCTTTAAGAACATTTAAACCCGCAAATTTTCCTGCTTCTACTGTTAAGTTTCCCGCATCATCTACTGGCGAAAGAATTGGTAAATTATAACGTTGTCCTACAATATAATCTTCTTGACCATGACCAGGAGCAGTATGCACTAAACCTGTTCCCGATTCAGTTGTGACATAATCTCCGCCGACTACAATTTCACTTTCACGGTCAAAAAGTGGATGACGATAGATTGTATGTTCTAAATCTTTGCCTAGAATTGTAGTTTTAACAGTTAGTTTATTTGCAAAAGTAACTGATAGTTTTTCTACTAAATCTAAGGCAACAATTAAATAGGAATAATCACAAATTTTAGACTCTGTTTCCACAACGGCATAAGTCAATTCAGGATTAAGAGCAACTGCTAAATTTCCAGGTAAAGTCCAAGGAGTTGTTGTCCAGATTGCTACGCCTAAATTAGGTAAAAATTCTTGTAATATTTGAGCATTTTCTCCTAAATTAATAATAGGAAAAGCTGCATAAACACTTTGTGAAATATGACCTTCAGGATATTCTAATTCCGCTTCAGCTAAAGCCGTACGAGAACTTGGACTCCAATGAACAGGTTTTAATCCCCGATAGATATAACCTTTTAAAAACATTTGCCCAAATACCCCAATTTGAGCGGCTTCATATTCAGGAGTTAGGGTTAAATAAGGATTTTCCCAATCACCCCAAATCCCAAAACGTTTAAATCCGACCGCTTGTTCTTGTTGAGTTTTAATGGCAAAATCTCGTGCTTTTTGACGCAAATTTAAGGGAGTTAATCCTTGACGTTCTTCACTTTTTAAACTTTGTAAAACCTTCAATTCAATCGGCAGTCCATGACAATCCCAACCTGGAACATAGGACACTTTATAACCTTGCAATAATTTGTATTTATTAATAATATCTTTGAGAGTTTTATTAAGAGCATGACCCATATGTAACGCACCATTAGCGTAGGGCGGACCGTCATGCAAAACAAATTTTTCTTTGGGATTTTGTTGTGAAAGAGTTTTGTAAATTTCTTGATCTTGCCAAAATTGTTGAATTTCGGGTTCTCGTTTCGTGGCGTTTGCCCGCATATCAAATTTCGTTTGGGGCAAGTTGACGGTATCTTTATAACTTTTAGCTTCTGTCACAGGTCTAATCTAGGTTTTATGATAAGGGGCTTCAATCATATTAATTTTATCGCGTCTTTTACCTCGCGGCTAATTTTAGATAGATTTTAATGGTGCTAATTAACCTAAAATAATTTTCTTGGGAGTTTTTAATAATAGATAATAGCAATTTCTTCGGCAGTAAGTCCATAAAATTTATAAATTAGGCGATCGCTTAGGTCACGTCTTGAAATTAGATTGCCAGCAGCTTACAATTAATAAGATTTAGTTTAACTTTGATATTTTTACCTAATTTATAATGAAAAATTTTCTTATTAAAAAGTATTTTATTCTTATTTTTTTGATAACATTTATTGTTGTTAGTTTAAACATTCAGATTAATTCTCAAACTATCCCTTTAAATTCGACTGAACCGACTTTTGCTGCTGACATAATTACCAAAATTGAAGATGCGTGGCAAAATCAATATAATACCTACTTTCAAACTAACTTTCCAAATAAGGGAATGACAGGAGATGCGATCGCGCAAGAACTGTTAGCAATTCAGCAGAAAAGCCGCAAAAATCCAGCCGTCCTTTGGGCCAGATCCAACCCTGAAAATCTGGAATTATTCTTAATAATGCCTGGAAAAGAAGCCATTCGTCGCACGATTCCAGAAGCCAATCAATTAAAATTGTCCCAGGTAATCAGATCTTTTCTTGCAGAAATTTCCCAGGTAAACTCTTCTAATCAATATTTAAACTTAGGGCAACAACTCCATAATTGGTTAATTGCACCTATTGAAAAAGATTTACAGGCAAATAAAATAGATACCTTAATTCTCTGCTTGGGTGAAAGATTGCGCTCTCTGCCTTTTCCAGCACTTTATGACGGCAAGCAATTTTTAATCGAAAAATATAGTTTAGCGCGCATTCCTGGATTTAATCTCACAGAAATTAGTCAGGGGAATCTGAGTAGTGCCAAGGTTTTAGCGATGGGAGCGTCCGAATTTAAGGAACAACCCGCTTTACCTGGAGTGGCGATCGAACTAGATGCCATTATTAAAACGCCTTGGAATGGGAAATCGGTTCTCAATCAAGGTTTTACCGTTGATAATCTCAAGTCTTTAAGGCAAAAAGAGCCTTTTCAAATTCTGCATTTGGCGACCCACGCAAATTTTCAACCTGGCGATCCAAGTCAATCCTATATTCAATTTGCCGATCGCAAACTAACTCTAGCCAACTTAGGAGAACTCAATTTAAATAATCCACCAGTCGAATTATTAGTTTTGAGTGCCTGTCAAACGGCGGTCGGTGATAAAGAAGTCGAATTAGGATTTTCGGGATTAGCTCTACAAGCAGGTGTAAAATCGGCCTTAGCTAGTTTTTGGTCAGTTAGTGATGCAGGAACCTTAGCTTTGATGAGCGAATTTTATCAACGCTTGAAATCGACTCTCAATAAAGCTGACGCACTACAACAAACTCAAATCGCCATGATTCGCGGACAAGTATATTTGCAATCAGGGAAACTTATCAGTCCTAGAGGAAATGTTGCGCTTCCTGATATTCTGAGTGGAAGTAAGGAAGAAGATCTTTCCCATCCTTTTTATTGGGCAGGTTTTTCTTTGATCGGTAGCCCTTCGTAAGTAGCGATCGCAATAAAATTAATCAATCAATCTTCGTCCCAAGCTTCAACTTTTAAAACTTCACCAATCGGATCTTGCATGGTAAAACCGAATTCCTCAAGTTCCCTTTTCCAGAAATTCCATTCATCGCCATAAAGCAATGCTAATTTCCAAAGACTATCATTAGGTTTAATGGTTTTAGACTCTACTAAAGAGGCCATTTTGCGCTGAAACTTCTCCATTGGATGGGCAAGTTGTTTCGTCATAAATTTAATTAATTTACGGATATTTACTAATTTGTTTAAAAATTTTACAAATGGCTCTACTCTGAAATCTGTTAGTTCTCTTATCGTCAGAACTGAGAGTAGCTAAACTGGATGCGGAATTCTTATTCTTTATATTGTTACGTTATTTATCTACATTTTGCAAGGGGTCAATCATAAACGTACGGTAATTACTACAATAAATCCATCAAAATACAGAAAAAAACGTTTTAATAGAAAATTAGACAAGATCGTGTTCAAAATTATTTTAATAACGACGAGAACTAAATACTTGGCACAATTCTAGCACCTTAATTTGTAAACAAGATAAGGGTTCTGAACCGCGCTTAAGTTGAAATTCTAGTGCTAAGAGTAAATGCAGACAAGCTAATAATTGTTTTCCAGTGATTGATTGTAATTCTTTGCGTAAAAAATAGAGTCTTTTGGGATTAGCTAAATCGGCGGCGGCTGCGATCGCTTTTTCATCTTTTTCTCCTGCTTCTAAACAAACTTTAATCGCTGTCCAAATGCGAAATTGCCCTACTAAAGTTGCCACAATTTTTAAAGCAGGTTCATTGCGGGAGAGTAATTCTGCCACTAAACGCAAAGCTTTTTCTCCATTTGCCTGACGAATGGCTTCCGCTAATTGCAGACTATTTTGAGTGCTGGCATTAACCAATAAATTAATAGTATTAGTATCTAATATTTCAGATTTTCCTGCGGTATAAAGTTTTAACTTTTTTAATTCATTCCAGATTTGTCGTGTATTATTTCCTAAAGATTCTGCTAACAATTGTTGAGCATTAGCTGTTAATTTGAGCGAAAGATCTTGGGCAATTTGTTGGATTTGTAGAACCAATTCTTCAGTTTTCCAGGGAGGAATTAGAGAAAATTCTTTAACTTGGGCAATGTCTTGTAAAAACTTTGTGGATTTGAGGCGACCATCTGGCTTTTTACTAGAAGTAAATAATAAATGGCTGTTGGCTGGCACTGAAGAACAAACTTCTTTGAGTTTAGCTAATAGGGGTTCTGGGCATTGTTGACCCAAGGTGGATTCAATAACCCAAACTAGGCGATCGCCGAAACCAAAAGGAGGAGTCATCGCTTGATTCAAAGCTTGTTGCGTGGCATCAGACTGATCTCCTGCAATTTTTTCAAAGTTAAAGGAAGTCCATTGGGGATCTAAGATCTTTTCTCGTAAATGATGAACTGCTTGACCCAGGGTGAAATCATCTTCTCCCCAAAAAAAATAAACTGGCATAATTAAGATTACGCTGAAAAACTTTAAAATAATAAATTAGCAATACTATTTTTAATAATAACGTTAGTTTTAGTAAATGTGTTTTTAGTATAAAAGTTACAAAAAAATAAGAATTTTAAGTTACTCAAAAATCAGAAATAAAAACACGTTCTAATGATATTTTACATACAAAAATACAGTCATTTTTTACATTTTATTTCCAAAATCATATAAGTTTATCTCGAATTCACACAAGTTGAAAATATTAGAAATTAGTCACTTATAAATCAGCGCGCTCTAACTGCCAGAGAATTTGATTCCCTTCACGCTTAACTCTAGAAACAATCCAATTACGCCATGCCCAATTATCGCCTCGACTGGTGACGGCACTAGCATTAATATCCATCAAGTCAGCTAATTCTGAACTGGTAACCAGAAATCCGTTGCTCGCGACTTCTTCAGCAATGCGAAGAGTTTCGATTAGTATTTTGACTTGCTTCACTCGATCTTCACGAGGCAAAAGCGATACTTCATGAAGATTATTAGAAAATTCAATCATAGTCTTTTAAAGCTTGTAAATTTGAATGATTTGTTACAAAAACTTTCGCTAACTTATTTCAATTCAAGTGTTAGTTATTACTTTTAGTAAGAGCTTGCAGAAGTTAAAACGATTTAAGTCGTAGAAGGCTTGATTTGTTGTTTGGTTGATAAACTGAATTAAGTATTCATCTTACTGTATTTTTTGTGAAGATTAAAGCATTATTTGTTGTTTATCATGATAAAAAGACCTTTAGTTCTTCTAGTTTTTTACTTAAAACAAGGCTTAAAAATAGGTGTAGTGGTCTCCTTTTGATTTTTGCTAGTGATTTACAACTTTAAAAGATGTGACCTTTTTCTGTGAAAATAAATTTTTTTTGATGAAATTTATGTCCCCTTATAAGCTATAGAGATTAAAGATCAAACAGTCCTTTCACGGCTAACTTGTTTATTTTTCATAAAGGAAAGGGACAAAGAAAACGGAAAAAGGCTGGGATAATTCTTACGTCAGGGTCATTTATAATCTTTGTCAGATGAATTTGAGTGTTCTACTTTTTATTAATTAGAGCAAATAAAATAATACTTAAAAATAATTTCTGAGTGAGCTTATTTTTTGATCTGTCTTTAAATCTCCTGCTACAATTAAAAGTAATTCATGATCTTTACGACAAATTTTTACTAATTTAATCTATCAAGAAACTTACAAATCTCTCCTCATTTATGATTTCTACTTTGCCTGATTCTTCATCCCTAAATTCATCGGCTGTTCGCTTAGAAATTCGTAAACTTCACTCTCAATTAGTGCAATGGCGACGACAAATTCATCAACATCCAGAATTAGCTTTTCAAGAAATACTAACATCGACATTTGTGTCTAAAAAATTAACAGAAATGCGTGTTGAACACCAAACAGACATTGCAAAAACAGGTATTGTCGCAATCATTAAAGGTTCTCAAACAGGCCCAGTTTTGGCGATTCGAGCAGACATGGATGCGTTACCAATTTATGAAGAAAATGAGGTTTCTTATTGTTCACAACATGATGGTATTATGCACGCTTGTGGTCATGATGGTCACACGGCGATCGCATTAGGAACTGCTTATTATTTATCACAACATCAACATGATTTTCAAGGAACAGTTAAAATTATTTTTCAACCCGCAGAAGAAGGGCCAGGTGGAGCAAAACCGATGATTGAAGCGGGCGTACTCAAAAATCCTGATGTGGACGCGATCATTGGCTTGCATCTTTGGAATAATTTACCCGTTGGCACAGTTGGAGTTCGGAGTGGTGCATTGATGGCGGCTGTAGAATGTTTTCGTTGCAAAATTTTGGGACGTGGAGGTCATGGTGCAATGCCTCACCAAACCGTTGATTCGATAATATTAAGTGCTCAAATTGTCAATGCACTGCAAACTATTGTTGCTCGTAATATTAATCCCATTGATTCTGCCGTTGTTACAGTTGGGGAATTACACGCGGGAACAGCTTTAAATGTGATTGCTGATAGTGCCAAAATGAGTGGAACCGTACGTTATTTTAATCCGAGTTTTGCAGGTTATTTTTCAACAAGATTAGATGCCATTATTAAAGGAATTTGTGAGGCAAATGGAGCAACTTATGAGTTAGATTATTGGCAATTATATCCACCTGTTGTGAATGATTTACACATAACTAATCTCGTTCGTTCTGTTGCTTTAGAAGTTGTTGAAACAGAGGCGGGAGTAATGCCAGATTGTCAGACGATGGGCGGAGAAGATATGTCTTTTTTCCTTCAAGAAGTCCCTGGTTGTTATTTCTTTTTGGGTTCTGCAAATACTAATTTAGGTTTAGATTATCCTCACCATCATCCTCGCTTTGATTTTGATGAAACAGTTTTGATAATGGGTGTAGAAATGTTTGTTCGTTGTGTCGAGAAATTTTGTTGTGTTGTGTAAATTAAAATTATGAAAGATGCTTATCAAAGATTTATTATCCAGGAATTTTTAGGTTTAATAATTTTTTTTAAGCGATATATACAGCTTAAATATTAGGAAATTATGAATTAAAGTTGCCATCTTTTCCTAGCATTTGTAACTGATATAAACTCGCGTATAAACCTTGTTTTTCTAAAAGTGTTTCATGACTTCCTGATTCGACTATTTCGCCTTGCTTAAGTACAAAAATTCTGTCAACATCTCTAATAGTAGAAAGACGGTGAGCAATAATAATAGCCGTGCGATTTTCTAATAAATGTAATAACGCTTCTTGAATAAGAGATTCTGTAATTACATCTAAGCTAGAAGTCGCTTCATCTAACACCAAAACATGAGGTTCTCGAATTGCAACTCTGGCAAAAGCTAATAATTGTTTTTGTCCGCCCGACAAATTACTACCTCGTTCTCGCAGTTCCGTATTATAACCTTGGGGCAGGTCTTCAATCAGTCGATCTACATTAGTTAATTGGGCTGCTT
Organism: Snowella sp. SOY_38_metabat_116; assembly: GCA_031396835.1. Classification (GTDB taxonomy): domain Bacteria; phylum Cyanobacteriota; class Cyanobacteriia; order Cyanobacteriales; family Microcystaceae; genus Snowella. The sequence continues at coordinate 21,997 of JANNLO010000311.1, read as the reverse complement.
TTTGAACTTCTAAAAGACTATAATTTTCTCCTAAAGTGATATTTCTTTTTACATCTCCAGTAAATAAAAAACTTTCTTGAAGAATCACACCAACATATTTTCTAAGTTGTGCTTGTCCGAGTTCACGAATATCAATTCCATCCACTAAAATCCGCCCTTTACTAGGTTCATAAAGCCGACACAAAAGACGAATAATCGAACTTTTTCCCGCTCCTGTAGGGCCAACAAAAGCGATTTTTTCTCCAGGTTTAATCACAAAATCTAAATCTTTTAAAACATATTCATCATTTTTATAAGCAAACCAAACTTTTTCAAATCGAATTTCTCCCTGCAAATTAGTTTCATTATTAATATCCAAATTAGTAACATTTTCTACATCTCGAATTTCAATCGGTACATCCATTAATTCATTAATTCTTTGAATAGCTGTAAATCCTGCTTGAAACATGGTAAATTTATCGGCAAATTGTCTGACAGGATTGAATAATCTTTGAGCATAAAGAATAAATGCGGCTAAAGTACCAAAGTTTAAAGTTTGTTGTAAAACTAAGATTCCGCCTAACCATAAAACACCCGCGATCGCGACTAAACTAATCCATTCCAAAGTTGCAGAAACAGCCGAATCATGAAAAATTGTGCGATCAACTTCTTTACGATATCTCAAATTAATCGTGCGGAATAATTCAGCATTATATTTTTCACGGCGAAATAATTGAACAATATTAATGCCTGTAACATTTTCTTGTAACATAGAATTTAATCGAGAAAGTTCTTCTTTAACTTCATAATTTGCTTTACGATATTGTTGCTGAAAATAAATAATTAACAGAGTCACAGGAATTAACATGGCGACCAACATTAACGCCAATTGCCATTGTAATAAAAAGATAGTAATTATAATAACTAAAATAGAAATAAAATCACTTAAAACACCGATCGCGCCGCTAGCAAAAACATCTCCTAATGCCTCAACATCGTTAGTTAGACGAGTTACTAAACTGCCAACTGGAGTTTTTTGAAAAAAGTTAACGGACAAAGAAGTAACATGAGTAAACAAATCTTGCCGTACATCTGCAGTGATTTCTTGACCCATTTTTTGGACTAAATATCCCTGTATTCCTGCAAAAATAAGTCGGATAATAATCGTAATTAATAACAGAATGACTAAAAAATGAAGCGCGTTACTTAAAGAAAGTTGTTGTAAAAAAGACCAAGCTGGTTCTTGTCTTAAAAGCGAAACTGATTGCCCAATAATTAAAGGTTGAATTGCACCTGCGAAGGAAACAGGAATTAATAAAACTACAGAAACAATTAGTAAACGGGGATAACGACGAGCGTAGGGCAACAATTTTAGTAATAATCGCCAATCGTTTTCGGGTTGAGGAGTTTTAGCTTTTTGGGAAGATTTGGCGACAGACATAAAAAGTTGTTTATTAGTAAAGGATGAGATAAAAAAGAAAATATTTATTAGAAATAAAATTGCACAGAGTTTTATTTTAACGTTAATAATACTGGTTTAGAATTTTGAGATTTTTTATTGTGAAATTCAGATAAAAAATACATAAAGTCACCTTTTGATCGATAATCTTGAATAGAGAAGTTTCTAAAGAGAATATTTAGTTTGAAATATCTCAATCAATCATGGAACAGACAGTTCAATCTTTAATCCAAGCGGTAGATGAAGCGGATTCTGCCGAAAAATTGGTAACATCAGTCAGAAATTTGTCCCAAATTGGTCATGAATCAGCAATTCCCACTTTAACAACGGTTTTACGTTATAACAACCCTGGGGCGGCGATCGCGGCGGTGGATGGTCTGATTCGTTTAGGGGAAGTTGCTGTTTCCCATCTTCTAGAAAATATTGATGGTTATAATTATGGTGCCAGGGCTTGGGCAACTCGTGTTTTAGCAGGAGTCGGCGATCCTCGTGCTTTAGATGTGTTATTGGATGCGGCGACCAGTGATTTTTCATTTAGTGTGCGTAGAGGAGCAGCAAAAGGTTTAGGAAATTTAAAATGGGAAAGTTTACCCGAAAATGAAGTTTTTCCTGCGCAACAAAAAGTTTTAGAAACCTTAGCTTCTGTGGCACTGGATACGGAATGGGTCGTTCGTTATGCGGCGATCGCAAGTTTACAATCTTTTGCGATTAATCAGACTCAGTTACGATTAGAAATCATTAAAAGATTAACAGAATTAAATAAAAATGAAACGGAATTTATTGTCAAAACGCGCATCATTTGGGCATTAGAATCCTTACAAGCTATTAGTTAAAATGAAACAAAGTTATTAGCTAATCTAAAATTCTCATATAATAAAAAAGCTTAACGAGTTGAGGATTTAAACTGTGAGCGTACCGATTGAAACCCTAATTACTCCTAAAATTCATAAACCCGCCCGTTATCTGGGTAATGAGCTAGGTTCCGTCCATAAAGACTGGCAAAGCGCGACGGTGCGTTGGGTCTTGACCTATCCCGAAGTTTATGAATTGGGCGCGTCGAATTTAGGGCATATTATTCTCTACAACATTATTAATGCCCAGCCTCGTCAACTCTGCGATCGCACTTATTTGCCTGCGTCTGATTTATCTTTAAAATTACGAGAAACAAAAACACCTTTATTTGCCCTAGAATCCCGTAAATCTTTATTAGAATTTGATATTTTAGGATTTAGCCTAAGTTATGAATTAGGAGCGACGAATATTCTAGAAATGCTAGATTTAGCGCAAATTCCTCTAACTTGGCAAGAACGGGAACAGGACAATTATCCCCTCATTTTTGCAGGTGGGCAGACGGCAACTTCTAATCCCGAACCCTATGCCGACTTTTTTGATTTTATTGCTCTCGGTGACGGCGAAGAATTATTGCCTGAAATTGGTCTAGTTTTAGAAGAAGGAAAAAATCAAGGTTTATCTAAAGAAGCTTTATTGCTAGATTTAGCGCAGGTTCCAGGGGTTTATGTGCCTCGTTTTTATGATCTTGTTGAAGATGGTTCCGTTCAGCCAAATCGTCTTGATGTTCCTAAACGAATTTTACGCCGTGTTGCCACCCCGATTCCCGCCTATTCTATTGGTTTAGTGCCTTATATCGAGACAATTCATGACCGATTAACTATTGAAATTCGGCGTGGTTGCACTAGAGGTTGTCGATTTTGTCAGCCTGGAATGTTGACTCGTCCTGCCCGTGATGTGGAACCTGAAGCTGTGATTGACGCGATCGCTGAAGGAATTCGTTCAACGGGCCACAATGAATTTTCTTTATTATCATTAAGTTGTTCCGATTATTTAGCTTTGCCTGCGGTGGGTTTAGAAATCAAAAATCGCTTACAAAATGAAAATATTTCCCTGACTTTACCCAGCCAAAGAGTAGATAGATTTGATGAAAATATCGCTAATATTTTGGGAGGAAATCGTCAATCGGGCCTAACTTTCGCGCCTGAAGCAGGAACTCAAAGAATGCGAGATGTGGTTAACAAAGGATTGACTAATGAAGAGTTATTAAGAGGTATTAAAACGGCTGTTGAACAAGGTTGGGATAAAATCAAACTATATTTTATGATTGGCTTGCCTGGTGAAACTGATATTGATGTGATTGGTATTGCCGAAACCGTGCGCTGGTTAAAACAAGAATGTCGGCTGCCCAAACGCAGACCATTGGAATTTAATATTACGATTTCTAATTTTACGCCCAAGCCCCATACGCCTTTCCAGTGGCATTCGGTGTCAACTGCTGAATTTAAAGAGAAACAACAACTTCTGAAGGCTGAATTTAGAGGAATGCGGGGCGTTAAAATCAATTATACCGATGTGCGGATTTCGGCCATGGAAGATTTTGTGGGACGGGGCGATCGCCGATTATCAGCCGTTGTGCGTCGTGCTTGGGAATTAGGGGCGGGAATGGATGCTTGGTGGGAAAATTTGAGTAAAGCTTATGGAGCTTGGGAACAGGCGATCACGGAAGCAGGTTTAGGTTGGAAATATCGTCAAATAGAAGCGGGGGAATGGAATATTTTTCAGGCTAAATTAATAGAAAATAGCGAAAATATTGATCAAAATTTAATACCAAATCTGCAAAATTATGATGCACCTTTACCTTGGGATCACCTCGATACAGGGATTAATAAGAAATGGTTAGAAGATGATTTAATGAAAGCTTTAGAAGCGGCAACGGTTCCTGATTGTTCCTTTGAAGGTTGTTCTCACTGTGGTGTTTGTGGATTAGATTTTGGGCATAATATTGTTGTTCCGCCTTTACCAATTCCGCAATTTAAAGGACAATTTCAAGCTAATCAAAATCGGGTTCAACGCTTGCGAGTTACCTTTGGAAAATTAGGTTTAATAGCTTTAGTTAGTCATTTAGATTTAGTCCGTTTATTTGACCGCGTTATTCGTCGTGCGGCTTTACCAATTGCTTTTACGGGAGGGTTTCATCCTAGCCCCAAAATTGCGATCGCCAATGCTTTAACTTTAGGGGCAACCAGTAATAATGAATTTGTCGATTTTGAACTCACAGAAACGTTGAATATTCAGGATTTTAAAGCGCGATTAATCAAGGTTTTGCCACTTGATATTCCGATTTATCAAGTAGAAGAATTGGGTTTAAAAACACCCGCCACAACTAGCTTATTAAATCGAGCCGAATACATTATTACGGTGGCAATAGATGAAGCAGTTCCCCTTTCTGACTGGCAAAATTGGCTTGATAAAGTTAATCAGACTTCTGAAATTCTTTTTGAGAAAACCACTAAATCGGGCAAAAAAGTTATTCTCAATTTAAGAGAGCAATTATTTAGTTTGAGTTTAGTTAAAGGAACGGAGCAAGTAACAGATTTGGTTAATATTTTTTATCAAGGAAGTTGTCGTAATGATGGAACTTTATTACAGGCAGATCATGTTATTTATATGTTAGAAAAAACAGCAGAAAAACAGTTTAATTTAAAACATATTCATCGTCAAAAAATGTTGCTATTAGAAACAAATGTTCCTCTATAAATAATTGTAGGAACTGATTATTAATTCTGTAACGAATGAGGAAAATATAAAAATCAAATCTTAATATTCATTTACAAAATATTTTCTGGGTTCTCTCAATGGGACAATTAAAAATTATTTGTTTTAAATGATTATCACCCATGAATATTACGCCTGAATCAGTTCAACAACTACTCAATTCTGATGCTTTTAGCGATCGCGTTCGGGGATTAAATCACCTCAGACAAGTCGATCCCAAATTGGCTTTTGAAATGGTGAAACCGTTAATTAAAGACCCTAATCCTCGCATTCGTTATTCGGCTGTTAGTCAACTCGATCCGATTGGGAATCAAAATCCCTCTGAAGCGTTGGCTTTGCTGCGTGATCGCCTATTTAATGATCCAGAAGTTGATGTAAAATCCGTTGCGGCCGATGTGATTGGAGGACTTAAACTTACCGAAGCCTACGACGATCTGCGCCATGTTTATGAGACAACTTCAGAATGGTTATTGCAGATGAGTATTGTGGCAACCTTGGGAGAAATGGGCGATCTACGAAGTTTTGACTTACTTAAAATTGCTTTAAATTCTGATAATAGTTTGATTCGTACGGCAGCAATTAGTTCGTTAGGGGATTTGCAAATAACTGATGCTCTGCCTTTATTATTACCTTTAGCTCAGGACGAAGATTGGCAAGTTCGTTTTCGTTTAGCGATCGCCTTAGGACAATTTGAAAAAGCCAAAGTAGAAAAAGTATTAACAGAATTAGCTCAAGACTCCTTTGAACAAGTTGCTCAAACGGCTCAAGATATTCTTAGTAAAATGGTTTAGATAATCGTCAATTATTTCTAGTATTAAATTTAGGAATCTAAAGCTTATTTTGGTTTTTTTCTAATAAAAAAATTTTACAGATACAGAGAATATACTCCATCAAACTCTACGGTTTTAAACTATTTATTTTTTATTAATAAAAATGTCTTTCCTCTTTAAATCTTGTCTTTTTTTTGTCGTCTTCTGGATACTCACGTTAGAAGAATTAACCTTTATTTCTTCTACTGTTGCTCAAGTTAAAACATCAGCAAAACACAAATTTGATAAACCCATTAAAGCTAAAAATTTAACTACGCGATCGCATTTTAGACAACTCAAAGCTATTATTCGTTTAGTTAATACAAAACTACCAATTCCCAAAACAACTGGAGAAGGACGTTTAAAACTTGAACCACTTAAAGATGGCATTGCTTGGACAATAAACGTGAAAATAGGCGATCGCATAGAAAAAGTTTTACTCGATACAGGAGCTTCTATTTCTATGGTATCACCCGCTCTGACAAAAGCTTTGGGATTAATAGGAAAAGAACTTCCACCCGAAGAAACTCGTTATGCTGTGGCTGGAAATGATTGCGAAGAGATGAAAGCCACTATCTATCAACTCCCCACAATTGCATTAGGAACAGCTAAAGTAGAAGGATTGCACAGCCTCCAATTATCTCAAGCAATTATCCCAGAAAAATTAGCGGGAATTTTAGGAATGGATGTTTTACATCACTTCAATTTTCAGATTGATCCCGTTCGCCAGGAACTTCAATTGTTTCCTCCTTCATCTGTACCTATTCGCGATCGCACCCAGGCTATTCCTTTGGTAATGCGAGATGGTGTTGCTCTTGTTCCCGTTAAGATTAATAACTCTTCAACTTTTTTATTCCTCATTGATACAGGAGCCGAAAGCACGTTTATTTCCCCTCAAGTGGCAGCCAAACTTAAGCTTTCACCAGAATTAATGAAACTGATTCAAGTCCAAGGTTTTTGTGGATTAGAAGACGCTCGTTATACTGCATTAAAAGAAGTAAAAATAGGCGATCACAAATTAAATAATATTGAATCAGTCGTATTAGAAAATACAGGCGTTTTAGACTCTTTAAAAGTAGATGGAATTTTAGGACAAAACTTTTTAAATAGATTCCAACAATATTGGTATTTTGATCATTCTTCCCTCCCGACAACAGGTTATTTAAGATTAATTCCTCTTCCTGAAAATTAAGCTTTTTATCATTATTGTTTACCAATAATTTGACAGCCAGATTGAATTTTCTAGACATTGAGAGCGTGAGTTCTTCAATACTCTAATATTTGATATGACTAAAATATGTTAAGAAATATGTTAAGATAAGTAACGAAAATGAAAATCTTTAACATTAGCTATTTAAGACTCCCGTGATCCCTCTTCTTACTTCTGCTACCGCAAACTACGTTCGATCATTCAATAGAGTAGGTTTATTTTTACTGAAAGAGCGGTCACAAAATTTACAAGCTTGGCTGATTCTCTTCCTATCGGGTTTTCTCGTTTCTGTCCCCGTTTTTATCCAGGCTCCTTTAGTCAGATCCTTTCCTTGGCTAAGTTTGTTGCTCACGGCTGGTTGGTTCGGTTTGGCGATCGCCTTAATGAAAAGTTCTAATTCAAAAGTTGCAGTTTTAGGAGACTTATTACTCGGTTTTAGTTGGAGTTGGTTGGCGGGTTCAATTTATTGGGGCTGGTTTCGCTGGGAACCGTTTATTCATTTGCCGTTAGAAGCGATCGCCCTGCCTGTCGCAATTTGGGGAATCTCCAGAAATTGGGGAATGGTCGGAAATTTGTTTTATTTGGGTTCACTCATTGGAACTGCTATCACTGATATTTATTTTTATCTCACAGGCTTAATCGACCATTGGCGAGAATTGATGATGGTTGATCCAAGTCAGGCCGCCCCAATTTTTCAAAGCGCGATCGCCCAAATTCAAACAAACTGGGGAATTAGTTGGGCTATAATTTTGGTCAGCTTATTACAGGGTTTGGGAAAATGGGCTTTAGAAAAACCAGAATTACATTGGTGGGCCTTTGCTGGAGCAGTATTGAGTACAATTCTAGTAGATAGCTTATTTTGGATTGCTGCTATCCTGGCTTAATAACCTGCTATTTTCACTCCTCCCCCCGTGGAACAACTCGGACAGAACACTTCTCACCTTTTACTTCATACCCCACAAGGAGAACAAGAATTCTCTTTGCTGGACAAAAACTATTGGACAATTGGGCGCAGTCAGGAAAATGATATTGTCATTCGTGACTATTCCATGTCCCGTAATCACGCTATTCTACAACGTACTGAAACAGCAGATTTTCTTCTGATTGACCTTGGCAGTAGTAATGGCACTTTTGTTAATGGCAAACGAGTCAGCATTCCTTTCACCCTGCAAAACGGCGATCGCATTCTTTTTGGCAAATCTCAAGTTGAATTTTATTCCTCGCTTCCTTGGCAATTGCCTAGTATCTCAACAGAACAGGATACCGCTACCAATGTTTTGCATGAACGTCGCCTCATGTCGGTTATGGTTGCTGATATGAGAAACTTTACGGTTTTGTCGAGACAATTAGATGAAGAAATTTTATCGGCTTTAATCAGTAATTGGTTTCGTCATGCAGGAGAAATTATTCGTAAATCGGGAAGTTGGGTAGATAAATATATTGGAGATGCAATTATGGCGATTTGGTTTCATGGCGGCGAAAAAGATACACCAACAGAAATCTTACGCATTTTGCAAGCAGTCAAAGAATTGAATCTGATGACCCAAAAATTAAGTAATCGTTACCCCGTACCTTTTCCCCTAAAAATTGGAGTTGGCATTAATACGGGTCATGCAATGGTGGGTAATACGGGCAGTGAAGCTCATCCCGACTATACGGCGATCGGAGATACGGTCAATGCGGCTTTTCGCCTAGAATCATCTACTAAAATAATCGGTTTTGACATCGCGATCGGTGAAAAAACCTATTTTTATCTTCAGCAATTTCAAGACTTAATCCCAAATTTTGAGCAATATAATGTCAATCTTAAAGGTTACGAAATACCTATTACAACTCATGCAATAAAATTTGCTCAATTGAATGAATTTATTAAAATTAATCAAACAATGCCAACCCTCAATTAATTTCAATCAAAATTTTTAAACAACTCTAACTTTCTTTAAATTTATCAACAATAATTTTTTTAACGTAGATAAAATTTAAACAAAAAAGAGGCACGAATTGACACTCACCGCCCTAAAGGGCTAGGATTCTTCGTTCTATGAAGCGACTTGCTCTGACAGGATTGCTCCAACCAAAGTAGAGGTAGATTCTCCCGAAGCGTTTAACGGATCTAGTCCGTAAGTTCCAGTATGCCCTACTGTACCTATTGCTTTTTGTAAAATATTCAAAGCTGCATTATGGTCACGATCTAACACACACCCACACTTGCAAATATGAGTTCTGGTAGAAAGTGATTTCTTGACCACATTGCCACAGCTAGAACATTTTTGACTGGTATATGCAGGATTTACTGCAATAGTTATCTTTCCAAATACCTTGCCAAAATACTCTAGCCATACCCTGAATTGATACCAAGACGCATCATTGATTGACTTAGCTAGACAATGGTTTTTTACCATGTTCTTAATCCTCAAATCTTCGTAAGCTACTACATCGTTGGATGTGATTACGCATCTTGCTAATTTCACAGCAAAATCTTTACGTTGGTTACTTATTTTGAGGTGACGCTTTCCTAAAAGCCGTCTAGCTTTACGTCTGTTGTTAGAGCCTTTCTTTTTACGAGAAACTCTTTTTTGCGCCCGTTTAATCTTTTGCTCACCCTTGCTGAAAAAGCGAGGATTGTTAACAGTTTCGCCATTAGAGTCAGTGTAAAATTCTTTGAGTCCAACGTCTAACCCGATAGTTTTGCCTGAAGGTTCAATAGACTCTTTTCTTTCTACATCAACGCAGAATTGAACGTAATATCCATCTGCTTTTTTTAGTAATCGGACTCGTTTAATCTGTTCTTTTTGATAGAAGTGTAAGTCTCTAGTTCCCTTTAGCTTTAATCTACCAATGCCTGTTTTGTCGGTAATGGTAATAGACTTTCTATCATCAGCCAACTTCCAACCAGTGGTTTTGTATTCGACAGATCGGGTATCGTGCTTGAACTGCGGAAAGCCTTTCTTGCCTTGTACTTTCTTTTTACAGCTATCGTAAAAGCGAGAAATAGCAGACCAAGCTCTTTCGGCGGCTGATTGTCTAGCCATACTATTGAGTTTGTCCGCAAACGAAAATTCTTTTGCCAACACTGCCGAATATTTATTAAGGTCGTATTTAGACACTTTCTCGTTATCCATCCAAAACCTTAAACTTTTGTTTTGAATGAATTGAAATGTCCGTATCGCCCCGTCTATCGCGGCAAACTGGTTTTCTTTTCCGTAAGCTTTAAATTCAAATATCAGCATATTCTTAAGCTAACACATTCAGCTTAAGCTTGCAACCCTTGAACCACTAAAGCCGTCGTGAACGACGGGGTTTTAGACCCAGTTTCTTGATAACGTACCCCAAAAGCAACACAAATTATTATTTTCTATTATTAACCGCCAGCTACTGCGGGAACAATACTCACCTCATCTCCATCTGTCAAAAGCGTATCGGTTCCTTCAAGAAAACGAATATCTTCACTGTTGACATAGAAATTCAAAAAACGGCGGGGTTTGCCCTCATCATCACAAAGACGGGCTTTAATACCAGGGCAATCGGTTTCCAAGGAATCGAGCAACTCACCAACGTTATTAGCAGTACATTCAATCGTTGCTTTATTGGCGGTAAATTTTTGCAGAGGGGTCGGAATTAATACTTTAACAGCCATAGATTATTAGTTAAATTAAATCAAAAGTACGAGGTAAATATCTTAGTTAATTGACAATTATTACTTATCAATTTAGACCAAAGCTTGTTGCCATTCCAGACGTTCTAAAGTACGCGATCGCTCTAAAGCCCGTTCAAAACTATCCAGTTTAGGTTCAATTACAAAAGGTTCACTGATATAACCTTGAACAGATTCCTGGGTTTTCAGGCCATTTCCCGTGATATAAACAACGGTGGTTTCTTCAGGATCAATCTTGCCTGCTTCTACTAATTTTTTGAGAACTGCAATAGTCGTTCCTCCTGCCGTTTCTGTGAAAATGCCTTCAGTTTCAGCTAAAAGTTTAATGCCTTCAATAATTTCTGCATCTGTCACACTTTCAATATTGCCGTTGGTTTTGCGGGCTAGTTCTAAAGCATAAACGCCATCTGCTGGATTACCGATCGCGATCGATTTCGCAATAGTGTCGGGTTTGACAGGCGTAATAAAATCTCGTCCTTCCTTAAAGGCGGTGGCAATGGGAGAACACCCTTCAGCTTGCGCGCCACTAAAACGAACGTCTTTATCTTCTACTAAACCAACTTCGACAAATTCACGGAAACCTTTATAAATTTTGGTAAACAAAGAACCCGAAGCCAAGGGAGCAACAATATGATCAGGCAATTTCCAACCTAATTGTTCAGCCACTTCAAAACCCAAAGTTTTCGAGCCTTCAGAATAATAGGGACGCAAGTTAATATTGACAAATCCCCAACCGTAGGTGTTTCCCACTTCACAACAGAGGCGGTTAACTTGGTCGTAGTTGCCTTTGACTGCCATTAAGGTTGGGTTATAAATCAAAGTTCCTAAAATTTTTCCTGCTTCTAAATCTGCTGGAATAAATACACAACAATCTAAGCCTGCGTGGGCAGCGATCGCGGCGGTAGAGTTAGCCAAATTGCCCGTACTAGCGCAAGATACTGTTGTAAAACCCAATTCACGGGCGCGAGTCAGTGCCACAGATACCACTCGGTCTTTAAAACTGAGGGTTGGCATATTAACCGCATCATTTTTTATATAAAGATTTTTTAAACCCAAACGACGGGCTAAACGGTTAGATTTGACGAGGGGAGTCATTCCCGTCCCAACATCAATCAAATCATCGCCAACAACAGGCAAAAAAGCACGATAACGCCAAATCGAGTTGGGGCCAGCTTCAATGGTTTCTCGTGTCACATGACGACGAATTAAATCATAATCATAGGCAACTTCCAAAGGGGCAAAGGTCTCTTCGCAAATATGCATCGCAATTAGCGGATATTCGGTATTACCTTCCTTGGAAACTAATTTGGTACAAAAACTAGTAGGGGTTTTAGCTGTTAAAGTTTTGGGCGTTTGTGTTGCTACGGTCATGGAGAGTTTTTCCTCTTAATTCCATTTATCTTTAATAACCGTAACATGGGGCAAAATAACTGTCAAACATACCCGATATTTTTTGTCGGGATTAGTTTTTATGTACTAAAAAAGTAGAGTTTGAAAGATGTTAATCAAAAGCTACAATATAAAAACCATTAATATTAAGCTAATTTAACTTGTCTTACTCTCCCCAACTTCCACCCACAAAGACGATCGCGCTGGATTCAGAATTAAAAGCTACCAGCGAAAAATGGTTTGAATATATCGTCAGAGTTCAGCCCCATCACACAGATTATGCAGGCATTGTTTGGCATGGAACTTATTTAACTTGGATGGAAACAGCACGAGTGGAGTGTTTGCGCTCTATTGGGGTAGATTTTGCCGAATTAGTGAATTTAGGTTGTGATTTGCCTGTGGTAGATTTGTCTATTCGTTATCATCGACCGATTCGGCTTGGACAGACGGCAATTATTAAAACGAGAATGAATGAAATTAAGGGCGTGAGACTGGATTGGGACTATCGCATTGAATGTTCAGAAACTAAGGAATTATGTTTAACTAGCAAAGTTTCTTTAGTAGCGATTGATCGAGAAAAAGGTAAAATTATGCGCCAATTACCGCCAGCCGTAAAAGATATTTTAGTTAAATTGGTTCAATGATCTAATTTATTGACCTTCAACGATCGCAATTTCTTCTGGAGTTAAACCATACAATTGATAGATGATCGCATCAATGAGTTTGTCGCAGTAAGTAAGCTGAAGTTTAATGGGTAATAGGATATTTAAGCTATTTTGATATTCTTTTTCTAGGCTTTCTTGTTCTTTGCGAGCAACGGGATCAATTTTAAGTTTTTTCTTATTTTTTTTAAATATTTCAATTAAGTCATTAAAGCTAAGATTGGGTTCATTTTTATAATAGTTTCCTAGATAATTCTGGATTTTAGATTTATTGTTGAGAGTATCAATAGGGCAACCAATAAAGCGTTCTAGCCATTTTAAGAAGCTTTTGATTTCAGTTTGTTTTTGTTGATTGAGTTCGATCATTTGTTCTGCTAAATATGCCAAAAGATCGTGGATTACATCAGCTTCTTCGGGTTCTTGGTTTAGATGTTGTTCGCATTGAGACAAAATGGAATCAAGTTTATGATCTGTTTGATATTGATGATAAAAAGTGATTAGGTTTTCTAGGGCTTGTTGTCGGCGATCGCTAGGAGTTGTAAAGTTGATTTTGCGAATAGGTAAAGCTTTAAGTTCTTCATAAGTTACTTGAGGAAAATCATCTTTTATTGAAATAGCAGAAGAGCTAGTATAAAGCCAAGAAAGCATCTTAGAGTTAAGTAATGCTGTTACAAATTTAGGATTTATATCAACGTTGAGAATTAAAATATTGAGAATATTATCCGTTGTAATTAATATTTCTGAACAATAACAAGACATGAGTTCACCCCGTCTTGATAGTAATCTTCTTAGTACAACTCTAGGACTAACAAATAAAACTTGATCCCGTTTACCAGCTAGATCATTACAATATCTGATATAACTTGTTTTTTCTGGCTGAAGGCGATATCTAGATAGTTCTTCGCCTAACAATTCAGGATAATAATTATCATTATCTTTTGATGTTTCATATATTCTTAAAAAATCATCTTGAATCTGTTCTTTTGTATGTTTTTTTCGATCATATAATTGTACGCCTCTTTCAATTCTAGCAAAAGAGCCAAAATTAATAAACTTTGAATCTTTTTTTATTCTTTGCATTTTAATTAACTCTAGGCTTAGAATAAATTTTGAATTTAGATCATTTTTCCATTCCTTAATATTAATTTCTTGGCAAACTATATTTTTTAGTTCCTCTAATTTATCCTTTTTATCCATTTTTTTCGTGTGAACAGAATAACTATTTAGCGTCTGCCCAATCTTTGTAACGATGATACAGGTATCAATATAAGCATCAACAAAAATATCATATGGTAAAGAAATGACTTGTTTAATACGAGAATTTTTAATTATATTTTTACGCAAACTTGTATAGTTTACTCCAGTTAAAATAGCAGAAGGAGTAATAAACGAGGTATATCCTTGTTGACGAGTATTGATTAATCCAAAATTCCAAAAATAAATAAACGCATCATTATATAAATTAGATATCCAAGGTAATGAATCCACTAAGCCATAAGGCGGATTTCCTATGACAACATCAAAACCAGGATTCTCGTGCCAACAAGCATTATCTAGATCAATAAAAACTTCTGGAAACTCTAAATCCCAATGGAAAAAATGTTTTTCATCACTCAACTTTTGAGCATTGGTATAAACAGCCGCATCAGCTTTATTCATCTTCTTTTGGTCAGCCGAAATCGCACTTGTCCCAAAAACTCGCAAAAAATGATCCGCACGTTTTAACCCAAAAAACTTAGCAACATAAATATCTAATAAACATTTATAGGGTTTTGCCGCTTGATCAAATTGTCGAAATAACCTTTCACTTTGTTCTAATTCCGCAAAAGTAGCATCACTCAAAATACTAACCCCGCGCATAATTTCTGCTGCCCGCAATAATCCCACAAACGGCCCCTGCATTAAATTAAATTGTCCTGTTGTCTCTTTCGCCATACTTGCTTCTGCTTCCTTAACCGTTGTCCCAATCAGCGAATTACCACAACGCAAATGATGATCTAAAAAACTTAAAGGTGCGCCAACCGTAAAAGAATGTAACCACAAACTGACCTTTGCTAACTCCACTGCCATCGGATTTAAATCCACACCATAAATACAGCGTTTCATGACCACTCTTTGTAGTAATTGAGTCGGTTCTAAACGATCAGCACTAATACGAATTCCTTGCTTTTCTAGATTTTCTAAAATGCTTTTTCGGGTCTGATTGAGCATTTCTAAAATGGGATTATATTCAGAATATTGATTCAAAATGAGAATTAATTCATCTGTTAGATAATCTACTGCTTCAACTAGAAAATGACCACTTCCCATCGAAGGATCGCATACTTTAATATCAAGCAAAGTAGTTTGAGCTTCCCGTTCCAAACGTTGTAAATCTTTTTGTAATCCATTCCGACTTTGTACTCCTAAACGCTTATCTTTTAGCTGTTCGTGTAATTGATTAATCTCTGTCATGATGACCGTAAATTTCTGCGATCGCTGTTCTAAAATCGGCTTTATAGTACGACTAACAATGTATTTAACAATATAATCAGGAGTGTAATAAGAACCCGTTGATTTGCGGTCTCCTTTGTCATTTTCTAGGTGAACTTTTCCTGTCTCTGCATCATTAATAACGACCCTATATTCTAATAATCCTTCATAGATAGAACCCAATTGACGAACACCCAAAAAACTGTAATCAATCGGTAAACCTTCAAATCTGGCTAATTTATCTAAAGCAGGAGCTAACACTTCATCAGAAAGTTTAAAACGAAACAAAAAATGATTCGCGGGATATTCAGCTTGGTCATCAACTTCATTAAAATTAAAATGAAATAATCCTCCATTATAACGCGGAACTTCTAAACTGCGATCGCCGCGATCAATTATTTGAAATAAACTTAATAATTGATCATATAATCTTGTTGAAGTTTGGCTAAATTTCTTTTGAATTGCTATTCCTTGCGCCACTTTTTGCGACATTGAAATTAAACTGTAATCTCGATAATCACTCTCCATTGGCAATAAATTTCTCGCCTCTGCATAAAGTAAAAATAACAACTTATATAGAAAAGACAATGTTGCTTCATAAATTTGTTCTGCTGTGGCCGCTTCACCTAATCGCATCGTATTGATTAAAAATCCCCCTGCCACGCTCGGAAAAACTTGCTCAAATACTAAAGCTTTTAATTCTTTTCCGACCTGAGTTGCATAAATATTACTACCTTCTCTCACCCGTTCTAAAAAGTTATCACCCTGGGGATTTTTAATAAAACTATCCGCACAAAAAAATAACCAGAAATACTTAAATTTTTCTAAATCTTTTGCCTCTAATAAATCTACCAAATCCACTAAATAAAACTCTGTTGCCGTCGAAGAAGCCAAACGATAATATAAACGCCACTCACGCCCATTGGTTAAAATTCCCCAATTAACGCCAGTTCCCGTCAAATAATTAGTAATCTGAAAAGAAGGATTATTATTCTTAAAAATATCTCGTTTGTCATTACTAGAAACTTTGCTGAGAGGACGTTCCCAATATTTTGCCTCCGCGATCGCGTTTACCTTAGTATAAAATACAGTTTCATCTTTTTGCAATGAATAGGCAAGCTCTCGTTCAGATTCCTGCGTAAATAAAGCATAATCGGGACGTTCTGCCCTTCCTTGTCCGTGAGTTGTCACTTGGGAAATATAGCTAAATCCCAAAAGCTCTAAGACAGGTTTAATAAAAACATCTTCCGTTTGCGTTTCATTCAGAGTTGGCAACAAATCTTTTTTAGACAGATAAAACTGGTTTAACGCCTCAAATTTGACCGCAACATCAAATTGCCATTCAGGACATTCTTGAATCCGATAATCTAAATAATGCTGGGAAAATACAGGTTTAGAGGCGATTGCCATAGGAGAAATATTTCTTTAAAAATTAGCTCACTTAGATTCTACCAACTCCGCCCGCCCATCCTCAGTTAAATTCAGTTAAACATCGAGATAAGCGATCGCCTAAAATTATTAAAATTAATAGTTACATAGATTACATTTTGCGATCGCCGAAAACGACTAAGATCTTTAGACTCTATAAACCTCTAACCATGACGGACACAAATTCCAAACCTTCTATTTCTCCTTTTCTTGGTCAACCCTGGCTCGTGGTCGAACGCGATGCTTGTGGCGTTGGTTTTATTGCCGATGTCAAAGGTAAAAACACCCATAAACTCGTTCAGCAAGCCTTAAAAGCTTTAGGTTGCTTGGAACATCGAGGCGGTTGTAGCGCAGATAGCGATTCGGGAGATGGTGCAGGCATTATGACGGGCATTCCCAGAGAATTGCTGATGGCTTGGTTTACTCAACGAAATTTACCCATGCCAGAAGTAGAGAAGTTGGGTGTAGGCATGATCTTTTTACCCCAGGAACCCGTTTCTAGAGAAGTTGCAAAAGGATATGTAGAAGAAGTTGTTAGAGCAGAAAAATTAACCGTATTAGGCTGGCGAGAAGTTCCTGTTAAGCCCGAAGTTTTGGGAATTCAAGCCCGCAATAACCAACCTCATATTGAACAAATTTTAGTCACTTGCCCGACGGGTTGCTCTGGAGACGAACTCGATCGCCGTTTATATATTGCCCGTTCAACAGTGGGAAAAAAATTAGCCGATGATTTTTATATCTGTTCCTTTTCGTGTCGCACCATTGTTTATAAAGGAATGGTTCGGAGTGTAATTTTAGGAGAATTTTATTTAGACTTGCAAAATCCTGCTTATCAGAGCAATTTTGCCGTTTATCACCGTCGTTTTAGCACGAATACTATGCCGAAATGGCCCCTGGCTCAACCCATGCGTTTATTGGGCCATAACGGGGAAATTAATACTCTTTTAGGCAATATAAACTGGATGTCGGCACGAGAAAAAAGTTTAGAAGCCAAAGGTTGGACAAACGACGAATTACAGTCCTTAACCCCGATTGTTAATGCAGCCAATAGCGATTCTTATAATCTAGATAGCGTGATGGAATTATTGGTGAGAACTGGTCGCAGTCCCCTAGAAGCGGCGATGATCTTGGTTCCTGAAGCTTATCAAAATCAGCCAGATCTGAAAGATTATCCTGAAATTGTGGATTTCTATGAATATTACAGTGGTTTCCAAGAACCCTGGGACGGCCCTGCACTTTTGGTCTTTAGTGACGGAAAAACTGTCGGTGCGGGTTTAGACCGTAATGGCTTGCGACCTGCTCGTTACTGCATTACCCAGGACGGTTATGTAGTAGTATCTTCAGAAGCTGGGGTGGTGGATTTACCCGAATCAGAAATTATTGAAAAAGGGCGTTTGGCTCCTGGTCAAATGATTGCGGTAGATCTACAAAACCAGGAAATTCTTAAAAATTGGGCAATTAAAGAACGTATTGCTAAGAAATATCCCTACGGTGAATGGGTTAATAATTATCGCAAAACAATCAAATCTGAAATCTTTTCTGAACAAGTTTTATTTGATGATCCCACAATAGTTTTACAACAGCAAACTGCTTTTGGTTATACCGCAGAAGACCTAGAAATGATCATTATTTCTATGGCTAGTCAGGGCAAAGAACCGACATTTTGTATGGGAGATGATGTTCCCCTGGCGATTCTTTCTGATAAACCGCGTTTACTCTATGACTACTTTAAACAACGCTTTGCCCAGGTCACGAATCCTCCGATTGATCCTTTGCGGGAAAGTCTGGTGATGTCTTTAAATATGTTCTTGGGAGAACGGGGAAAATTACTAGAACCCAAACCTGAATCAGCAAAATTGCTCAAATTAACTAATCCTGTTCTGAATGAATTGGAATTAGATGAGATAAAAGCTGCTGGCTTAGAATCTGCTGAAATTTCGACTTTATTTGATCTCACTGCTGGCCCAGATGGTTTGGAAAAAGCCTTGTTTGGGTTGGTTAAAGCGGCAACAGATGCGGTTAAATCGGGAGCAAAAATCCTGATTTTAACTGATCGCCCTCAAAATCAAGCTCTAACAGAAAATAATAGCTATATTCCGCCTCTTTTAGCCGTAGGAGCCGTGCATCATCACCTAATTCGAGAAGGATTACGTTTGCAAGCATCGTTAATTGTGGATACGGCCCAGTGTTGGAGTACCCATCATTTTGCTTGTTTGATTGGCTATGGTGCATCAGCGATTTGTCCTTATTTGGCTTTGGAATCCGTGCGTCAGTGGTGGCATGATCCTAAAACCCAGAAATTGATGGAAAATGGCAAGCTAGATAAAATTAGTTTGTCTAAAGCTCTTATTAACTATCGCAAGTCGGTCGAAGCGGGTTTACTAAAAATTCTCTCGAAAATGGGCATTTCTTTGCTGGCTTCCTATCATGGAGCGCAAATTTTTGAGGCGATCGGTTTAGGTGCGGAATTAGTCGAATTTGCTTTTGCAGGAACTACCAGTCGGGTCGGTGGATTAAATCTGCAAGAAGTTGCCCAAGAAGTGATGACTTTCCATGCCAAGGCTTTCCCCAATTTGACGGCCAAGAAATTGGAAAATTACGGTTTCGTGAATTATCGTCCAGGTGGAGAATATCACATGAATTCTCCTGAAATGTCTAAAGCGTTACATAAGGCGGTTGAGGTTTATAAAACAGGCGTTAATCAAGAGGCCTATAACCATTACGAAACATATCGCAAACATCTGAAAGAACGTCCTGTGACAGCTTTGAGAGATTTGTTAGATTTGAATCCCGATCGCGCTTCTATTCCTGTTGAAGAAGTAGAAACCATCGAAAATATTGTTAAACGCTTTTGTACAGGCGGAATGTCCTTGGGTGCTTTATCACGAGAAGCCCATGAAACTTTGGCGATCGCGATGAATCGGATCGGAGCCAAATCTAATTCAGGAGAAGGCGGTGAAGATCCTGTTCGTTATTTAACTCTGGATGATGTTGATGAGGCTGGAAATTCTGCAACTCTGCCCCATTTAAAAGGATTACGCAATGGCGATCGCGCTTGTTCTGCTATTAAACAGGTTGCGTCAGGAAGGTTTGGGGTGACTCCTGAATATTTGATGAGTGGGCAACAAATTGAAATCAAAATGGCTCAAGGTGCAAAACCAGGAGAAGGTGGTCAATTGCCTGGCCCGAAAGTGAGTCCTTATATTGCCATGTTACGCCGTTCTAAACCTGGTGTTACACTCATTTCTCCACCTCCGCACCATGATATCTACTCCATTGAAGATTTAGCTCAGTTAATCTTTGATTTACACCAAATTAATCCTGTTGCCCAGGTTTCCGTAAAATTAGTCGCTGAAATTGGTATTGGCACGATCGCAGCAGGAGTCGCTAAGGCAAATGCAGACATCATTCAAATTTCAGGGCATGACGGCGGCACAGGAGCTTCACCCCTAAGTTCCATTAAACACGCGGGATCACCTTGGGAATTGGGCATAACCGAAGTGCATCGAGTCTTAGTGGAAAATCAATTGCGCGATCGCGTTTTATTGCGGGCTGATGGGGGTCTGAAGACGGGTTGGGATGTTTTAATGGCGGCGTTGATGGGAGCCGAAGAATTTGGATTTGGTTCCATTGCCATGATTGCCGAAGGTTGTATTATGGCCCGCATTTGCCACACCAATAATTGTCCCGTCGGAGTTGCGACTCAACAAGAACGATTACGCGCCCGTTTTAGTGGCGTTCCCGAAAATGTGGTCAATTTCTTCTATTTCATCGCCCAGGAATTGCGATCGCTGTTGGCGCATTTGGGTTATCGCAGTTTAAATGAAGTTATTGGTCGTGCCGATTTATTAAAGGTGCGATCGGGCGTAAATTTGACCAAAACCCACGCTCTCAATTTAGATTGTTTGTTGAATTTACCCAATGTGAAAGAACATCGAGAATGGTTAATTCATGAAAAAGTTCATAGCAACGGCCCTGTTATTGATGATGAAATTCTAGCCGATCCAGCAATTATTCAAGCTATCGAAAATCAAGGCTCTGTCAGTAAAACCGTCAAATTGGTAAACACCGATCGCACTGTCGGAACCAGAATTACGGGCGCGATCGCCAAAAAATACGGCAACAATGGTTTTGAAGGAGAAATTACTCTCAACTGTCAAGGTGCGGCGGGTCAAAGTTTCGGAGCTTTTAATATCGGCGGCATGAATCTTTATTTAGAAGGAGAAGCCAATGATTATGTCGGAAAAGGAATGCACGGCGGCGAAATTGTTATTATTCCTCCCAAAGACGCAGCATATAAACCCGAAGATAACGTAATTATCGGCAATACCTGTCTTTATGGTTCTACAGGCGGTAAACTTTTTGCCAATGGTCAAGCGGGAGAACGGTTTGCTGTGCGGAATTCCCTCGGTCAAGCAGTTATTGAAGGCGCAGGTGATCATTGTTGCGAATATATGATAGGCGGTGTCGTAGTGGTTCTCGGCAAAGTCGGGCGAAATGTGGGAGCAGGAATGACAGGCGGCTTGGCTTATTTCTTGGATGAAGATAATAGTTTTTCTGAAAAAATTAATCCTGAAATTATCAAGTTACAACGAGTTATTTCTGCTGCTGGAAAAGAGCAATTAAAGTCATTAATTACTGACCATGTTGAAAAAACAGGAAGTCCTAAAGGTAAACAAATTTTAGCGAATTGGGCTGAATATTTAGGTAAGTTCTGGCAAGCAGTTCCACCTTCAGAAGCAAGTTCACCAGAGGCAAATCCTGATACTATTTTAACGGAAGAGAAGGCTTTGACTTCGGTTTAATTCTCTCGTGTTGGAACACGGATTAGGATGGCTTTAAAGATTGCACGGATCTTAGTTTTATTTTAAAAATGTAACTCTGAAAATCTGTGAAATTGGCGTAATCCATTCAATCTGTGTTGGTGGCTTGTATAAATAACCCGATGTGGACTTGGGTTAAAATAAAAACAGAGTAGAGTATTGTTAGGAGACTACCGTTATCCCCACGTCAGAGCAGAAAAACTAGTGTTATCTTTTATGTTGCTGGTTTACTAAACTTTGTCTTTCTATTAAATATTGTTCGCCTTGATGAACGGACAGGCAATATTTTTCTCCTTGTGGGTGGGGAGAATATCGGATGAACCAACCTGACCTTCAGGAGACCTCTTGCATAAATATAATATGTTATGATGAGGGGTTTTTAAAAATAGGTTTAATAGGATCACTTGCCTGAATTTATCGTGTAAAAAAAGAAATACAATCATTTGTTAAAGTGGAAAATAAAATCACTCATCGTAGATATGGAATATCGCAAGGCAAGAAAACTATCGGCAAATCGATTCAAAAGACTGACAGGGGTTCAAAA
>JANNLO010000301.1:0-27842 GCA_031396835.1 Snowella sp. SOY_38_metabat_116 | reverse complement strand
GGTTGCCATAAAGAACATCCGTAACCAACCAGGAGTACCACTGGTAAACATATGGTGCGCCCAGACAATTAAGCCTAAGAAACTAATGGCTAAACTGGAATAGGCGATCGCGCGATAGCCAAAAATAGGTTTGCGAGAATGAACGGGAATGACTTCAGAAATTACCCCAAAAAAGGGCAAGATCATAATGTAAACGGCAGGATGGGAATAAAACCAAAATAGATGTTGATAAACTACTGGATCACCGCCACCATTTGGATTAAAGAAACTCGTCCCTGCAATTAGATCAAAGGAAAGTAAAATTAGAGCGGCGGCCAGAACTGGAGTAGAAAGCAGAATCAAAGAAGAAGTTGCTAACATTGCCCAGCAAAACAGAGGCATACTGTGTATATCCATGTCAGGAATCCGCATTTTTAGGATTGTTGTCACAAAGTTAATTGCTCCTAAAATTGAAGAAGTTCCCACTAATAGAACACTCAAGATCCAAATTTCTTCTCCCCATTTTCCACTCATCAAACTCAGAGGAGGGTAGGATGTCCAACCAGATTGGGGCGCACCAACAAAAAAGCTAGAAATGAGTAATATTCCACCTGGAGGAGTTAACCAAAAAGCGACGGCATTCAAGCGAGGGAAGGCCATATCTTCTGCCCCAATCATTAAAGGAATGAGGTAATTGGCAAATGCAGCACCCGCAGGGACAATCCATAAAAAGATCATGATCGTACCGTGCAGTGTCATCAATTGGTTATAAAGTTCGGGAGAAACGATATCGGGATCTGGAGTGGCAAGTTCCGTTCGCATAACTTCAGCAAAGGAACCACCGATGAAAAAGAATACAAAAGAAGTAACGAGATATTGAATACCAATTACTTTATGATCAGTACAAAAAGTAAAGTAGTCAGTCCATTTGCGTCTTGGGTGAATAACTGTGAGTGTGGCTTCAGTTGACATAATTTATGGGGAAAGTAGGATGGAGAAAAGTCCTGTGAATTGAGAAACAAAAGCTAATTAAATAACAAACTTAAAGCATTTCGTGAGCGTGAACAACTGATTTAATTTGAGCAAGGGTTGCTGATCCAATTCCCATTTCTTGAGCATAGGGAGCTAAAAATTGTCCTTCAGAAAGATTAGCTGGATTTAATTGAGCGACAGGTTCACTTTCAGTTTTAGCAGGAGCATTCGCTTGAACCCATTGATTAAAGTCTTCTTCTTTTTGAACATAGAACACAGATTTCATACCGCCATGATAGGAACCGCAAAGTTCAGCACAAATAATAGGATATTCGCCTTCTAAATTTGCTTTAAAGGTGAGAGTGGAATCTCGACCAGGAATAGCATCTTGTTTTAAGCGTAATTGGGGAATCCAAACTGCATGAATAACATCACCAGCCGTAATATTTAACTGGACAGGACGATTAACAGGAGCGTGCAATTCCCCCGAAATAATACCCGTTTCTGGGTAATCAAAAATCCAAGCATATTGAATGCCTTTGACGTTAACAATTAGGGGTTTAATACCATTATTTTGATCGTCAGGACCAGAACCAATTCCTAAAGCAACACGAGATTGGGGAGCCATTGCTAACATATGACTATGATCATGGCCTTTGTGATTTGAGGCTATTTGTTCAGAGCGACCATCTCCAGAATAAACAGGATCTAGACCACCTAAATTGTTATAAACTTCAAAACTATAAACCGCTAAAATAAAAACTAATACAGTCGGAATGGCTGTCCAGAGAATTTCTAGGGGAACATTTCCTTCAATGGGTGGGCCATCGGTTTGATCTCCTTTACGACGACGAAAACGAATCACACAGTAAATCAAAACGCCTTCCACCAGTAGAAAAAGACCAGTGGCGATCGTCATCATAAAGTTAAAGATTTCATCAACTTTGGTAGCATCGCTAGAAGCGGCAACGGGCATCAGTCCATGGTTTTGACCATACCAAAGGCTGATCAAGGTAATCGCGATACCCGCAATTAAAGTCAGAATATTACTGGGAATTTTCACGGCGGTTTGGGGGGATAAATTTCCTCTATCTATAACAGGGTAAAGTAATTTCTTCCTTTGAGTTGCCATTCGGGCCACAATCTTTAGAGAACTTTAACTTTGATTGGCGATCGCGTCTGTATTTTGGGCTTAACTTATTCAAAATATGAACGTCTTAATTTTTGCAGACAATAAAAAACATTAGATGAAATTGAAAATCTGTAATCGCAAAATCTTGATAATATTTTTATCAGAGTTTGAAGGATGAGAATCAAGATTGTTAATAATAATAAATAGCCATTTGACCCAAACTTAAGATAATCTGAACAAAATATCTTTTTTTCTGGATTTAGATTTTTATGAAAATCAACTTTTTCGCATTATCTTTTTTATCTATATTTTCAACCGTTCTAACCTTTAACTCATTTTCTCCCGTTCTAGCTCAAGATCCACCTGCAACGACCTATCAACCTGGTTTTTGGCAACCCGTTGCAGATTTTAATCCCAAGGAAAAAGTGACAATTCAATTAAATAACCAGACAGAAATCCCTTTGGAATACGGAATTGCGGGTACTGAGGAAAATCTTTCTGATAAAGTTGATGCTGGAAAAATGAAGGTGATAGAAACAGCAGAAAATTCAGCGAATATTGCTATTTATCCTGGTATTAGTATTGATCCTGATCTGCCTTTTGTTTTAAAGTTTGAAGTCAAGGTTGAGCCAAAAAGTAATACGATTAACGTCAATATCATGAAAGCTGAACGCGGTTTCATCGGTCACAGAAGTCTTAATTTACAAAAAACAGGCAAAGTTTATCTTTATTAATTAATTTTTAAATCATGCGAAAAAAGAAATCCTGGTTAATTTTTATTCCTTTCAGTCTAATATTTTGGCAGGAAATGTCTGTTTTTGCCCTAGCAGACACTAAAAGATCTCTTGATCAAAAAGTAGAATGTGAAATCTTAATTGTCGGAGCAGGATTAGCAGGAAGTGCGGCGGCCTATGAGGGATTGTTAGCAGGAAAAACCGTTTGCTTGACCGAAATTACCGATTGGGTCGGGGGACAAATTTCTTCCCAGGGAACCTCTGCTTTGGATGAACGTCCCACCCAAGCTAAAAAGCTCTTTTATCCCCGTGGTTACTTAGATTTTCGTCGGCGCATTGAGCAGGAGTATGACACTCGCAATCCTGGAGATTGTTGGGTGAGTGAATCTTGTTTTTTGCCTTCCGATGGTCATCGAGTTTTATTCGCCGAGTTAAAAAGAGCCGAGGAAAAAGGACAAGGAACTCTCAAATGGTTTCCTAATACGGTGATTAAAGATTTAAAAATTAAACCCATTGGCACAGGAAAACAAATCACCAGCGCGATCGCAATCCAACATAGTTCGACAAAAAAAAAACTGCCACTAAACACCTATCCTCTTTCGCAAACCATTGAAGATAGTTATCGTTACGAAAATTCAGCCCGATTTAACAAAAAAGTTATTCAATTTATCCCCAAATCGTCTGAAACTAAAGAACCTGCGCCTTGGTATGTCATCGAAGCCACCGAAACAGGAGAATTAATTGCCCTAGCCGATGTACCTTACCGAGTCGGTATTGATCCCCAATCCTATCTAGAACCTTCTGCATCAAATAAAAACCCTGATCCCTACTGCACCCAAGGTTTTACCTATACCTTTGCAATGGAAAAAACGGCAGCTCCCCAGCCCCAAATCAAGCCATCTTTTTATCCCCAATACGCGCCCTATTACAGTTACGAAAAACCCCGTTTTACCAATTCCGATTTACTTTTTACCTATCGTCAAATTTGGAGTCCTCAACAGGGAGAAATCCTCCAATATCAGGGAATTAGTTACCATAAACCCAGTCCTGGCAATATTTCCATGCAAAATTGGACATGGGGTAATGATTATCGACCTGGAACCGAAAAAGATAATTTTATTTATACTCCTGATCAACTCAAAACAACGGGTCAACTCAAGTCTGGTGGCTGGTTAGGGGGTTTGCGTACCGATGCCCTGAAAAAAGGAGAGGAGCATTCCCTCGGTTTTTATTATTGGTTTGTCGCAGGTACAACGGATTCCCAACTTGGGCCAGATGTGAAAAAGCCCGATCCGAATAACCGTTTTCTTACGGGTTTAGAGTCACCAATGGGAACTGTGCATGGTTTATCAAAATATCCCTATATTCGGGAATCTCGCCGTATTATTGGCCGTCCCTCTTTTTATTATCCCGATGGTTTCACCATTTCTGAAATTGATATTTCAAGGCGTAACTATCAAGATGATTATTACCGTCAATCCCTTCCCCCTGATACCTATCGTCAATTACAGGCGACTTTGGCGGGTTTAGAGGGTTTAGATGTGTTAAGTGGGAAAGTTGATCCCGATGCTATCCAACGCCGCAAACGTTCAACAATTTATGCAGATTCGGTGGGAATTGGTCATTATGCGATCGATTTTCATCCCTGTATGACCCTTTCTCCCCCAGAAACACCAGGCAACACAGAAAAAGAAGGAGAACGTCAGGGAGGAGCGCAGACCTATCCATTCCAAATTCCTTTGCGGGCCATGATTCCCCAAAAAATCGATAATTTACTTGTCGCAGGAAAGGCGATCGCGGTGAGTCATATTGCGTCTGCGGCCTATCGTGTGCATTCCTATGAGTGGTCATCGGGAGCGGCGGCGGGAACAGTGGCGGCTTTTGCGCTGGATCAAAAAATCATGCCGTTTCAGTTAGTGCAAGAGCCTTTGGTACAGCAGAAAAAATTACAGGAATTACAATTATTATTAAACGATAATGATAATCCGACAGCTTTTCCCAATACGTCTATTTTTAATGAAACTTGGGACGATTGGAAGTAGGAATAAAAATCTCTATAAAATAAAAAATTCGTGAAAAAAATGCAGATTAAACATATTACTGTCAAAAATTTTCGCTGTTTCGAGCATCTGGAATTTGATCTGAATCCCGATGTTAATATTTTTGTGGGCAATAATGGTTCTGGAAAAAGTGCGGTTCTAGATGCGATCGCCAAATAGCAATGATTAAAAATTAAAATCCATCTTTGAGAATATTGGGCATAAATTTATTCTTGTTGATAAATTTCTTCAGCAACTCGTTTTAATCTTCTTAATTGAGCTTGCATATCTTCACTTGTCCACTGGATTGCAAAAGATTGAAAACCCCAATTTATTAATGGGTTAGGAATCTCAAATTCAAAACGATTAATTAGTATCGTTCCTGTATTATTGGGTTGACATTCCCAGCGATCGCGTCCTTTAAAAAAACCATTAAATTCCCAAATAATTAAACCTGGTTCTCTTTGAATTACAACACTTTTTAAAGTTGGTTTGAGAAGAGGAATATTAATAATAAAACGACTTTTTCCACCAATTTCTGTACTCCAAATACCAATCGGTTGACAGCGTAATACTGGATTTAACCAACGGTGCATAATTTCTAAATCTGTAAAACATTTCTCAACAATCGTGGCACTAGCATCAATTTCAATTATTTGTTCAAAAATCATGGGAAGTTATAAATAATAGGTTAATAAAGGAAATTTCTAAGACAATTACTAAAAAAGATTTTAGGTATCAAAATAATCTTGAGAAAGATCTTGATTTTAATAGCAATTAGTTAATTTTATCTTACTCAATTGTCCGAATTGGCCCTTGAATACTGGCACTAAAAAATTGTTTAACCATTTCATTATCTGTTGTTTCAATCTCTTCAACTCTGCCTTGCCATTGCACTTTTCCATCATAAAGCAGCACAATTCGATCAGCAGTACGACGAATAGTGCTTTGTTGATGAGTCACCATAATATAAGTATCACATCCTCCTTTAACCGTTTGTAAATGGCGCACCAAATTTTCAATAACTGTTGAAGCAACGGGATCAAGTCCAGCAGTCGGCTCATCGTAAAGAATAATTTCAGGATCATCCTGGGGATTTTCGGGGTTGGACATAATCGCACGGGCAAAGCTGACTCGTTTTCGCATTCCGCCTGAAAGTTGCGAGGGATAGCGATCGCAGACTCCTTGTAAACCGACCATTGCTAATTTTTCTTCAACTAATTCTCGAATCATCGAACGAGACAACAGAGAATGTTCATGGAGAAAAAAACCAACATTTTCTTCTACGGTTAAGGAATCGAAAAGGGCAGATTGCTGAAAAACAAGCGCGATCCGCATGGGATTTTCTCCATCTTCAACTAATCCTAAACGGGGATTTCCCTTAATTTCAACTTCTCCAGCATCAGGAGGTAATAATCCAGCAATAATCCTCAAAATTGTTGATTTACCTGTACCTGATGGGCCAATAATAACTAATGCTTCACCCTTATATATTGTTAAATCAATGCCATCCAAAATTACTTGATCCCCAAAAGATTTACAGATTCCTTTTAACTGAATCAGTGGTTCGTTCATAATTGTTGATGAATGTTTTGTCTCTTTATAATAATAGCGAATTCAGTAATGTTTATTGATTTTAATTGCTAGTTTAAGTGTTTTATAATTAAGGTCTAAGATATTTATTTTTGGGTTAACTTGCTCAACTAAAGCATTCATATTTTTATTCAAAAGTTCATTCAGACTTCAAGCAATTGATCTAATAAATAAATAGTAAATAATTAACTAAAATGAGATATTCACACTCAAGAAACTATTAATTCGCAAACAATTTTTATTGAATTTAAAGATTTTTGAAGAAATGTCTTAATAGCTAAAAATTTATCGTATTATACAGAGAGAATATAGTAAAAACTCTTTTAGCTCAAGCTTTTTGGTAAATTAAGATAGAAAATTTTTAATCTGAAATCTAAAGTTCAGTTAATAGGAAAAATTATGACCATCGCTAATCCCACTGAGACAACAGAAAAACCTCTTACAGACCAACAATTTCCCAAAATTATTGGTATTCCTAAAGAAATTTATCCTAATGAATGTCGAGTTGCCGCTACCCCTGATACTGCTAAAAAATTACAAAAATTAGGGTTTAAAATTATTGTTGAAACAGGAGCAGGTTGCCAAGCAAATTTTAGTGATGAAGCTTATCAAGATGTAAATTGTCGTATTATTAATGATGCCAAAACTCTTTTAGAAGAAGCCGATATTATCCTCAAAGTTCGTCCACCTTCCCCCGAAGAAGTCGCTCAATTACCCTTAAATAAAACCTTAATTAGCTTTATTTGGCCTGCCCAAAATTCCGCATTACTTCAACAGCTTGCTGAACGTCGAGCAACTGTTTTAGCAATGGATGCAATTTCTCGTATTAGTCGCGCCCAAAAACTAGATGCTCTTAGTTCGATGGCAAATATTGCGGGTTATCGGGCGGTGATTGAAGCGGCAAATCATTTTGGTCGTTTCTTTACAGGACAAATTACAGCAGCAGGAAAAGTTCCTCCCGCGAAGGTTCTCGTTATTGGAGCAGGAGTTGCAGGTTTAGCAGCTATTGGCACAGCAAAAGGATTAGGTGCGATCGTGCGGGCGTTTGATACTCGGCCTGTGGTCAAAGAACAAATAGAAAGTCTGGGCGGAGAATTTCTAGAACTGCATTTTGCCGAAGACGGAACAGGAGAAGGAGGTTATGCCAAGACAATGAGTAAGGAATTTATTGATGCAGAAATGGCTCTTTTTGCTGAGCAAGCCAAGGAAGTTGATATTATTATTACGACAGCCTTAATCCCTGGTAAACCTGCACCCAAACTGATTACGGAAGTTATGGTTTCTAGTATGAAAGATGGTTCTGTGATAGTTGATTTAGCCTCAGAACAAGGTGGAAATTGTGAAGTAACTCGACCAGGAGAAGTTTATCAATATAAAAGAGTGACAATTATTGGTTATACAGATTTACCGAGTCGGATGGCAAATCAATCCAGTCAACTTTACGGCACAAATCTCTGGCATTTACTTAAAGATATGGGCGGTGCAGAGAAATATCAGGTTAATGAAGAAGATGAAGTAATTCGTGGAGCATTAGTTCTAAAAGAAGGTAAAATTACTTGGCCACCAGCAAAAGTAGAAAAGTCTATTCCCATTAAAACTGAACTAGCGAAGACTTCTCTAATTATTAGTGAAAGTTCCAAAAAAGCAAAGAAGCAAAATCAAAGTATTCTTGGCATTAGTTTAATAATCTTGGCTCTTGTGGGTATGGGGATTGGTGCGCCAGCTTCTTTTTTGACCCATTTAACGGTGTTTGTTTTGGCTTGTATTGTGGGTTGGCAGGTTATTTGGAATGTTTCTCCTGCATTGCATACACCTTTAATGAGTGTGACAAATGCCATTAGCGGCATCATTATTATTGGGGGAATGCTACAAATTTCTGGGCCTTTCAATTCACCAACTACGATTTTGGGCGCGATCGCAATTTTTGTCGGTACAATTAACATTTCAGGTGGTTTTTTAATAACACAAAAGATGCTTAAAATGTTTAATAAATAATATTTTATAGCAGTCAAATAATAACTTTTGAATATTTAATCTCTTGAGTCACAATTACAAATTTTTCGCTAAATTATCATGGTCAATAGTAATATTTTAATCAACAAAAAATAACTAATCTTTTAACCAGGATTTACTAGGCGATCGCCGTCTAATAAAAAGACCGTTAAGGATTCATCTTTGTAGGGAATAATCATAACATGGCTGGCAATACTGAGGGTATCACTTTGTCGATAAGAATCTGGTAAAACTCGTATTTGAGAAAGAGAAACATCAAATAAAGTCGGGCTTTCATTAATTAAAATTCCAAAAGATTCATTAACTGTATTTCTTGCTAAAATCAAAAATTGTTTTGTCTGAGAAACACCTGATTGTTTGATATTAAACAAACGTTTATACAGATCAATCACCATAACAGAACGATTTTCCAAATGAATAATACCTGATGCTGTTGTTCCACTACTATGAATAGGAGTATAGTTTAAAACCTTTTCTACAATAGGAACTGAAAGCGCGAGATTGAGTTTGCCAATGGGAAAAACAAGAAATTTTTGAGTTTGGCTGACAGATGTTTGATCAACCAGATTATTCGCAAATACTGATGAGAAAGATGTTGTTGAGTTCATTATTCAAATAATTTTAGATTTGGGATTTTGGACTAATTTAAAACTATAAAAAATGAGAAATCAGAAAATTAAAAATCTAACTACATTTTAATCATTTAACTCGCGATCGCAAGGGATATAAATATAATGGTTAAATTTTTAAAAGTGATTTCCCATAAGCATAACGAAAATCAAAGACTTACAGCCACTTTAATTACTAAATTGAAAGCTGAATTTAGCCTAAATCATAACCTATGTTTTGATTTTCTTAGATTATGCTAATTATCAATCCTCAAAATAAACTGAAAACAACTCTACTCTTGATAAAAAAGTACCGATTGGCAAAAACATAAAGTCTTAATCTTAAGATTTGGGTGAAACCTTATCAATAACAGCTAATGTGCCATCGGGTTTAACTGTCCAAACATCATAACTACCAACGACATCGCCATTTGCATCAATATCCACATTGCCGCTTGCGCCCTGATAATTAATTGGTTTACCTGCTTTCACTAAAGCCAACGCCTTACAAGCATCCGTAACTTCTTCACCTTGACCCGCCGCAATTTCTCGAATCTTACTCTGAATTCCTTCACCCGTATTAGTTTTAGCCGCTTCGGCTGCCAACATCATCAAAACTGCTGCATCATAAGTATGAGGAACAAAAGCCGTCACATCTTTGCCAGATTTTTCTTTCCAGACTTTTGTAAAAGCTTCCAACGATTTACCATTAGCTCCTGGAACAGTTCCCAATGCCCCAGCAATAATCGATTTACCTGCTTCATCTTTGCCAATCTTCTTAACAAAATCTTCAGAATAAACCCCATCGGTCAATAACACCGTCACGCCTTTGGTTAATCCCTGTTTATAAGCGGCTTGCAACAGAACACTTCCTGTATCAGCATAAAGAACGGCTGCGACTGCGTTAGGTTTATTGGCAAAAGCTTGACCAGCTTCGGTGTCTAGAGTTGCGGCCTTTGGATCATATCGCACAGGTTTATCTTTATTGATCACTTTTCCACCATTTTTGGTCACAGACTCCACAAATACTTTTTCAAAACCTACGCCATAATCATTGTTGATCACAATTGTTGAAATATTTTTTAAGCCTTTTTTAGTCGCTAAGGCCGCTAGAGCTTCAGCTTGATAAGTATCAGGAGGCGCAGTTCTGGCCCAATAACCTTGAAAATCACCTTTTTTAGCTTGGTCAGTAAAAACAGGACTGGTGCTACCTGGAGAAACTAACATAACTTTATTTTTTACGGCAATGGGAACCGCCGCACTAGAAACACTGCTAGCAAAAGATCCAACAACGCCCGCAACTTTATCTGCCTCTGCAAGTTTGGTCATCGCTGAAGCTCCAGCCGTTGGATCGGTTTGATCATCTTCAACAATAAGAGTGACTGGTTTACCGTTGACTCCGCCGCAATCATTGATCGTATCAACCGCTAATTTGGCAGCAATAGGCATATTTTGACCAATTGAAGATAAATCTCCCGTTGCAGGCAATAATGCTCCTAATTTTAATCCATCAGTACCGCTATTATTATTTGTATTATTTGGAGCAACAGAACTTTCAGTTGTCGGTTGAGTTGTTGTGGCTTGATTCCCACCACCGCAAGCCGTTAAAAAACTGGTACTAAAACTAACTAGGACTAAACTTAAGGCAACTGGAGTTTTGATTTGACAGTTTTTTCCAAAAAATGATTTGATCATGGATGATTCCTCACTAAAATGACATGAATTCGGATTAAAGTTGGCTGATGATTTGATCAAGAGCTAAAAGTCTGATTATCTAGCAGAAACTTTGCTAAAAATTACTTTAACCCAAATTGGTGTTAAATAGTTGTGAAAATCAAAACAAATCTTCGGAGGTAAATACCAACAAATTCGTCTAAAAAACTTATTTATGATTTAAGTAAAAACGGAGAGAGAGGGATTCGAACCCTCGGTACGGTCTTACGATTCGTACAACAGCTTAGCAGGCTGCCGCTTTCAACCACTCAGCCATCTCTCCAAGCTAACGATTATCCATCATAGCAAAGAAGGTTACTTGTGTGTTAAAAAATTTTTATTTTATTAATTTCAATAAGTATTGCAACGGATTTATCTGGAACAGGCGAGTTGAAGCTTAAGATAAATAACTTAATATGCCTTAATTTGAGGAAAATGTAATGTATTCTACTTTTTTACTTGGTACGACTGTTCCGACAACTCTTGAATGGAGTCCGACAGTTGCGGGAGTGATGATTGCTTGCAATATTTTGGCGATCGCATTTGGAAAATTAACAATTAAATATCCTAATGTTGGGCCTGGTATGCCTGCGTCCAATTTTTTTGGTGGGTTTGGATTACCCGCAGTGTTGGCAACGACAAGCTTTGGTCATATTTTAGGGGCTGCCGTTATTTTGGGCTTGGCGAATATTGGCGCACTTTAATAATTACTTGTTTTATTTTTTCTCAACTAATAACGAGAAATATTACTCGGCAGGAGATTTAAACTCAATTGCTGAGTATTTTTTGTCTTTAAACTTAAATTTAAGTAGAACTATTTTTCTCGTTGGAGATTTCCTGATTAATCACAACCTCTTCATAGGTTCCCGACTTTAGAATCTGCCCTTCACCTAATAAATAAATGCGATCGCAATGTTGAATAGTAGAAAGGCGATGGGCAATAATAATCATGGTTTTTGTTCCTGATAAAGACTTAATTGATTCATTAACTAATTGTTCAGTTTCATTGTCTAAGGCAGAAGTTGCTTCATCCAAAACTAAAATTTCTCTTTGATGGTACAAAGCACGAGCAATACCAACCCGTTGACGTTGACCTCCAGATAATCTCACGCCTCTTTCACCAACTTCTGTTTTTAATCCTTGAGGTAATTGTTGAATCAATTCTTCTAATTGGGCTGATTGAATAGCTTTATCTAATTTTTCTTGATTAATTAAATGTTCAGGAACACCAAAAGCAATATTTTGTCTGATTGTTTCATCCGTTAAAAAAATAGATTGGGGAATATAACCAACTAGATTTTGCCAAGCACGAAGATTTTCATAAATTGAAATTCCATCTACTTGAATATCACCCGATTTGGGAAATAATAATCCTAAAATTACATCTACTAAAGTTGTTTTACCCGAACCAGATTTGCCAATTAAACCGATTGATTGCCCTTTATAAATATCTAATGAAATATCTGTAATTGCATTAATTGAAACATCAGGATATTGGTAAATAATATTTTTTAAACTTAATTTCTGGCTAAAAGGCATTGCATAATCATTAGCTTTTTCCAAATCAGAATTCTGAATAGTTAAAACTTTAGAACTAGGAAGATCCAGAGAATTATCAATATCTTGTTTTTCGATTTCTTTTAAATCAAAGTATAATAAATCTACAGTGTAACTAAAGTTTCTGACTTGGGCTAATGCGTGAATCAACGAATTTACTGCTGGAATTAGACGGATAGAAGCAATAGCAAAAACTGCCATTGTACTACCAATTTGAGTAAGGTTTTCTGGAGATCCTAAGGAAGCTATGGAAACAAATAGTACAACAAAAATAATAAGGCTACTCTTAGTAATAATAGGAGGAATCGCTAATGAAACTTCAAATACAGTGGAGGCTTTAGAACTTTCTTGGGCTTGGATATTTATATTGTTTAGAAAAAAGGATTCTACTCCGATAATTTTAGTATCTTTTAATCCACCTAAAGAATGATTAATAAGTTGAATAATTGCATTGTTTGTTTGGGAAATCTGAGCACCTAAATGTTTGATTTTTGAAGTTAATAAAGAGGAAAAAATAGTAGCTGGTAAAAGGGCAAGTAAAACTAAAGTAAGAAAAAATAAATTTGTTTTAGCAAGTAATAATAATAGGACAATTAAAATAATTAAATTTGTCATGCCTCGCAGAAAAGCAGTCAAGAACGATGTACAAAAAATACTGGCTTCTGAAACAATTATATTGATAATACTAGCGGTATTTTTCTTTAAGTGAAAAGTGTAAGGAGCATAAAGATAAGCTTTCATTAGATTTAAAGTAATGATTCTTTTTTGCTCATAAATAAAATTAGAGATATATTTTTGTGCAAACAAATATAATGTGGATTGTACGATGAAAATCATGGTAATTATTGCACCTAAGATAGCAATAAAATAATGACTAGAAGATAGATTTAGTTTGCTAACAATAAATCGAGTAATAGAAATTTTATCAACTAGTGCTGGCTCAGTTGCAAGTTTAATAAAAGGATAGATTAAACCAATTCCCACTGCATCAATAATAGATATTAATAAAAAAAACAAAAGTAAATATAATAATTT
Organism: Snowella sp. SOY_38_metabat_116; assembly: GCA_031396835.1. Taxonomy (GTDB): domain Bacteria; phylum Cyanobacteriota; class Cyanobacteriia; order Cyanobacteriales; family Microcystaceae; genus Snowella. The sequence continues at coordinate 14,467 of JANNLO010000301.1, read as the reverse complement.
TTTTTTTCTGTTACCGATAATAAATAAAAACTTGGAGATAAATAATTTCATATATCAAGAAGTAGCAATTAATAATATGTGTCACAATCAGTCAATTTAACGATAGGGAGAAAAAAGTTTTGCCCAAAGACAATATTGATTTGAAACAAAAAAAATACTTTACAGAAATATTTCAATCCCTCGCAGGTTTATGATATCAAAGCAGATTTATAATATCAAAATTATGGGGCTAGAGGTGATTATTCTTAAATTCTTGATCTTAAACAAAATTATTTTCTTGAATAACTGAAGAATTGTTGTAAAACTAGTATAGTAATATCGGTAATTTAATCTTATTCTCAAAATTAATATCATAAAGTTAAGATTATGAATTTTACGTTAATTCCCGTAATTCTTGCTGGTGGTAAAGGAGAACGTTTTTGGCCATTGAGTCGAAAGCTTCGCCCTAAGCAGTTTTTATCGCTTGATGGTAGTGGCAAAAGTCTCCTCCAAACCACGAGCGAGCGCCTTTTATCTTTAGCGGGTGGCTGGGAAAATCTTTGGGTTATTACTTCCGCGCTGATTGCTGATGGCATTAGAGAACAATTGCCAGACCTGCCAGAAACGAATTTATTGGTTGAACCTGAAGGCAAAGATACCGCACCAGCCGTCACTTGGGCAACCCTAGAAATTGCTCAACGTTATGGAGAAGAAGCTGTAATTGGTTTTTTTCCAGCAGATCATTGGATTGCTGACCAATCGGCCTTTGAACAAACTTTAAAAACTGCGGCCAATTTTGCGGTCAAAGAATCTGCGATTGTTACTTTGGGAATTACGCCGAACGCGCCTGCGACTGGTTATGGCTACATTGAACAAGGAAAATTAATCTCCGAAATTGAGGATTTACCTGTTTATAAAGTTGCTCGTTTTACTGAAAAACCTGATCGCGCCACAGCTGAAACATTTCTGCAAACGGGTAATTTTAGTTGGAATAGCGGAATGTTTATTTTTCGGGCGGATGTGGTTTTAGATGAACTTTCTATTCATGCCCCAGAGATGACAAATCTGCTAAAAAAGGAAGGAAAAGCCGCTTATGTCCATCTAGAAAAGAAAAGTATTGATTATGTATTGATGGAAAAAACTCAGTTAGCTTATGTTCTTCCTGCTAATTTTGGTTGGGATGATTTGGGAGATTGGAATTCTTTGGAAAGGCTTTTTAAGGGCGAGAACAAGAATGTTGATTTAGCCAAACACGTCGAGTTAGACACGCAAGGAGCGATTGTTTATGCCAGTGATGACAACGAGGTTATTGTTACAATTGGCTTAGAAGATATTGTAATTGTTCGCGATCGCAATGTAACCTTGGTCGTCAATAAAGAGCGGACTCAAGAAATTAAAACAGTCTTGAAATTATTACAGAGTGATCCCCAATTTGAAGAATTATTATAATTTTTTGCCTATTATTTGGGGTTAGAAACAAAGGATTTAATTTAAACAAAATCTCTTTCTTAATATTCAATTTTTAGAATTAGTTTCTTACAAATATTTTTTTATGGATTATGGGAAAAAATTTAACACTTCTTCTGTCTGCTGAAGAAATTGCGATCACGACGGAACGTTTGGCTAAAGAAATTGATCGAGATTATCAAAATGTTCCTTTAACTATTGTGGGTATTCTCAAAGGTTCTTTTATTTTTATTGCTGACTTAGTTAGAGAAATTCAAATTCCTTTAGATAGCATAGAATTCATTCAATTATCAAGTTATAAAGAAAAAATAATTAGTTCGGGAGAAGCTTCTTTGTTATTAGATGTTGAACTTAAATCTATTCAAGGAAAACATATTTTATTAGTAGAAGATATTGTTGATACGGGAATTTCTACCTCAACAGCCTTAGAAATTTTAAAACAAAAAAAACCTGCTTCTATTAAGCTTTGTTCATTATTAGATAAACCAAGTCGGCGACAAAAAGACGTACAAATTGACTATTTAGGCTTTTCAATTCCAGATTATTTCGTGTTGGGTTATGGCTTAGATGTCGATCAAAAATATCGCCAATTAGCTGGAATTTATTATTTTAAAGATTAATAATTAACCCTATTAATCAATTTTCCTCAATATTTATTTTTCAGAATAACTCCTTTTCTCTTAATCTAAATTTGATGATTGAATTTTAATTCCACGAATTGCAAAATCTAATAATTGTATTGGATGAAATAAAGGAATAGATTTACCTTGCTGTTCCAAATGTTTTTGAATTTGCAAAGAACAACCTGGATTAGAAGAAGCAATTAATGTTGGACCTGTATTTAATAAGTTGGTCACTTTTTGTTGTCCTAATTCTTCGGCAACTTGGGGTTGCAACATATTATAAACTCCTGCACTGCCGCAACAAAGGGCCGCATCAACAGGTTCTTTTAAAGTTATATTAGGAATTTTTTCTAATAGCTGACGAGGTTGCAAACTAATTTTTTGACCATGTAATAAATGGCAAGCATCTTGATAAACAATTGAGATATTTTCATCGGTAATAGGAGATAAATTTGCAGTGAATCCAACTTCCATTAAAAACTCTTGAATGTCCCGAACTTTACTGACAAATACCTTAGCTTTTTCTGCATAAATTGGATCATCCGCCAGAATATGATCATATATTTTTAAAGTATGTCCACAACCCGCCGCATTAATAATAATAAAATCAACATTCGTATCAGCGAAACTATCAATCATTTGTCGAGCAAGAGCTTGTCCTTGGGCTTCTTGACCTTGATGGGTTGGTAACGCGGAACAGCATCCTTGAGATTGGGGAATTACGACCTCACAACCATTGGCAGTTAATACTCGAATAGTCGCTTCATTTACGGGTGAGAAAAAGAGCCGTTGAACACAGCCCAAAATGACACCAACTCGATATCTTTTTTCGGTTTGAGCAGGAATTTCAGTTGGATAATTTCGCCCAAAAGATTGTCGATTAATTTTCGGTAAAATTGATTCCATTGCAGCTAAACGAGGCAATAATTTTTTCAATAAACCTGTTGCTCGAATCAATTTTTGTAAGCCTAAATTTTGATAAAGCCATAAAAAAGGTAGAAGAATTTGTAATCTTTTGGGATAGGGAAAAAGATTAAAAATCAAACTTCTAATCAATTTATCAAATAAATTACGGGGTTGATTGCGTTCGATTTGGGAACGAGTTGCATCAATAAGTCGGTCATATTGAACACCCGAAGGACAGGTGCTAACACAGGCTAAACAACCTAAACAGGAATCAAAATGTTGGGTCGTTGTTTGGTCTAAAGTTGCTTCTCCTTTATTGATAGCATTCATCAAATAAATGCGTCCTCTGGGAGAATCCATTTCTTTTCCAATAATTCTATAACTAGGACAAGTTGCCAGACAAAAACCACAATGAACGCAACTATCAATGAGATTTTGTTCGGGGGGATTTTTATTATCAAAACCTTTAATTTCTTGATTTAATTGTTGTTGAAAGTTAAAGCTAGAGTTAGAGATTTCAGTTGTTTGCATAACAGAATAGATGGTAATAGTAAAAGTTAGTTAAATCGTTGTTTTAGTCTGAGTTGCGATCGCATTAACAATTAAATTAATATTAAAAATTGAATCTGAAAACTAAATTATATATCATAAGTTTTAATGAGAATGTATAAGTATATTTTAGCAAAGTTCTGTCTAGTTCTACTTGCCGTACTTATATTTAATCAAATTCTCTGCTAATCTTTTCCTTTTTATGAGTAAGATTTTTCCGATATTTTAAACTTATAAAGTATCATTTAGCTCCTCTTCTTTGATTTTTTTAGGAAATATTTGCTCAGTCAAACTTTTAATCACGATATATAAAATCGGAACAACAAATAAACTTAAAAAAGTTGCCACTAACATTCCGCCAAAGACTGCTGTCCCTAAAGATTGACGACTTCCTGCACCCGCACCCGTTGCAATCATTAGAGGAACTGTCCCAATTAAAGTTGCCAAAGCTGTCATGACAATCGGTCTTAATCGTTCTTGAGAAGATTCAATAACGGCTTTAGTAATGGGTAATCCTTTATCTCTTAATTGGTTGGCAAATTCCACAATTAAAATCGAGTTTTTACTGGCTAAACCGATTAACATTACTAAGCCAATTTGACAGTAAATATCATTAGGAAATCCCCGCAAAGATTGGGCCAACAATGCGCCTAAAATTGCTAAAGGAACACTCAACATAATGATAAAAGGATCAACATAATTTTCGTATTGAGCCGCTAATACTAAAAAGACAAATAACAATCCCAAACTAAAGATAATAGGAGCTAATCCTCCCGACTCAATTTCTTCTAAAGAACTGCCTGACCATTCATAGGAAAATCCTTTAGGCAAAACTTCTTTAGCAACTTTTTCCATTGACTGTAATGCTGTTCCTGAACTTACCCCAGGAGCTGCCGAACCATTGATTGCGATCGCCCGAAAAAGGTTGTAATGATTAATAGTTTGCGCGCCCACTTGAGATACAACTGTTACTAAATTAGAAAGAGGAATCATCTGGTTTTGATTGGAGCGAACATAGAGTTTGTCAATATCTTCTGGTTTGCTACGAAACTCTTTATCTGCTTGCAAATACACTCGATAAGTGCGGTCTTGATAATTAAAATCATTGACATATTGCGACCCTAAAGCTGTTTGCAAAGTATTAAAAATCTCATCAATAGGTATGCCCAAAGTTTTTGCGCGATCGCGGTTAACTTCAATGAGCAATTGGGGTGTATTAGCTTGAAAAGTGCTGAAAACTGCCTGTAATTCAGGTGTTTGATTGGCTTTTCCTAGCAGCATTCCCATTGATTGCACCAAGGTCGCTAAATCACTATCTGTCCGCCGATCTTGTAACTGAAAATTAAAACCGCCAAAATTTCCTAAACCTTGAATTGCGGGAGGACTCACGGGAAAAATTCGTGCTTCAGGAATCACGGCAAATTTCCCGAATAACTCACCAATTAAGGCTTTTACCGATTCATTTTGTCCTTTTCGTTCATCCCAGGGTTTGAGGGTTGCAAAAATAATGCCTTGGTTGGCACTACTTCCACTAAAACTAAAACCTCCCAAAGTAAATGTTCCGACCACCGCAGGCAGTTTTAAAATTTCTTTTTCTACTTGTTCAATAACTTTGCTGGTATATTGCAAAGAAACACCTTCGGGAGCCTGAATAATTGTTATAAAATAACCCTGATCTTCATCGGGTAAAAAAGCAGTAGGAACTTGTAAATAAAGCAAACCTGTAAAGCCTAATAAAGCAATAAATAAACCAATAACTAAAACTTTTAAACGACTTAACCACGCCAAAGAAGTTCGATAACGTTGACGAGTTCCTTCAAAAAAGTAATTAAATCCATCGAAAAACCACGCAATCCAACGAGGCGGATGTTGACCTGGACGTAATAATAAGGCACATAATGCGGGAGTTAATGTTAATGCTAAAAAAGTAGAAATCCCAATGGAAAATGCGATCGTTAAAGCAAATTGTTGATACAAAGCTCCTGTGGTTCCAGGAAAAAAAGCAACGGGAATAAAGACTGCCATTAATACTAAAGAAGTGGCAATCACAGCACTAGTTAATTCCGACATGGCTTCACTCGCTGCCCGTTGAGGATTCATGCCTTTTTCTTCAATAAATCGACTAATTTGTTCGACCACAATAATGGCATCATCAACCACCATTCCAGTTGCTAAAGTTAAACCAAAAAGCGTCAAACTATTCATCGAAAAACCAAAGATTTTTACAAATGCAAAAGTTCCCACTAAAGACAACGGAATAGTTAAAGCAGGAATTAAAGTTGTGCGCCAGTCTTGTAAGAAAATAAGAATTACTAAGATTACTAATAAAACCGATTCAACTAATGTTTTAAAGACTTCTGATAAAGATTGTTGGACATAATTGGTCGTATCAAAAGCCGTTTTATAATCCATGCCTGGAGGAAAATTTTCAGCTAATTTAGCAATTTCTAGTTTGACTTGTTTGGCAACAGCTAAAGCATTACTATTGGGCAATTGATAAACTCCTAAACCGATTGCCTCTTTACCCCGAAATTTTAAAAAAGATCCATAACTTTCTGCCCCTAATTCAACTCTTCCCACATCTTTAAGACGAACAACTAAACCATTTTCACCTGTTTTAAGAATTAAATTTTCAAATTGAGAGGGTTCACTTAGTTGACTCGCGGCTCTTAAATCAATCTGAAATTCTTGACCTTCGGGTGCAGGTTCTTGCCCCAACTGTCCTGCTCCAACTTGCAAATTTTGTTCCTTAAGCACATCAGAAACATCGGCGGTTGTTAATCCTTGACTGGCTAGTTTAATGGGATTTAACCACAATCGCATCGCATAACGCCGTTCCCCAAAAATCCTAACTCCTCCGACTCCTGGCAAACGTTTTAGGGCATCCACAAGATAGCGATCGGCATAATTACTCAAGAAAACATTGTCATATTCGTTTTTTAAACTAAAAAGTCCGATCGCCAACAATAAATTCGTCGATTCTTTGGTGACTTGAACCCCCGTCCGCTTAACTGAATCAGGTAGTTGAGGTTCAGCCAGAGCAACTCGATTTTGCACATCAACTGCGGCAATATCTTTGTCACGATTTCGACTAAAAGTAGCGGTAATACTGCTAGTTCCGTCGTTACTACTGCTAGATGTAATATAACGTAGCCCTTCCACGCCGTTAATTTGACGTTCTAAAATATCCGTAACGGCTCTTTCGACAACTTCCGCATTTGCGCCGCTATAGTTGGAGGTGACTTGAATTTCGGTCGGTGAAATATCGGGATATTGGGCAACAGGCAGGTTAAATAAACTAATCAATCCGACCAAGAAAATAATAATGGCGCAAACGGAAGAAAAGACTGGACGTTTAATAAAAAAGTCAACAAACATTTAAAACCGCCTGTAATTTTTCTAAATTTTTTCTATTTAAATAAAAAGTAAGTTGAAATAATTTTAATAAGCAGAGAAAAAACAATTTTAGGTTTAATTGCGTTGGATTACACCTTATTTAAAACAATTACATTTAATTCTATAATCCATAAAAATCTTCATTTAAAATTTCTGTCACCGAAAATGGACAAATCACAGGATAATCGCTTGTTTCAGGAATATTAACGCCAAATTTAGCACGTTTCCCTTCTTTGATGGCTAATTGATAAGCATCAGGATAAGCAGATTCAATAGAAGGAATTAAAGAAGATTTAAGAGATGGAGTTTCGCGTAAACTTTTTTGAATGTGTTTTCGATTTTCATCGACTGAATTTAGCCAACTTTGTTGCATCATTTCAGGAGCATTTTTTTGGACTTTTAATTTAACTAAATGAGCCAGCAGAATCATTAAATTACTTTCTAAAAAACGTTTCTCGGATTTACCCAAATCTTCTAATTCCTCAATTAAATGCTCTCGATCTAATTGGTCAAATTCTGCTTTTTGGAGATGTTTAATTGTTTGTTGAATCCATTTTTGAAAATCCTGATCATACAAATTTTCTTTTGATTTAATAAATGTTTCCATTGGCTTAAATTCCGATTTTAAAATTAAGGCTTTGATACTGGCATTTGATTAAGATCGAGAATTGGCATTCCTTCTTGTAAATTCATTAATCCTGCCGTTACTAATTTTTCTCCTGATTGCAATCCCGATAAAACTTGATAATTATTTCCTTGCATTTTGCCTAACTTAATCGCTTGTTTTTTAGCAATAAGTTGAGATTTTTTGGTTTTGGGATCGGCAGCAGATTGAGCTACAAAAACAAAAGTTTCTGTCCCAATACGGGAAATAGCTGTTGCGGGGATCAAAACGCCTGAGCCTTGATTCCAAATAATTTTGGCTTGGACTAATTGACGATTGAGTAATTCTCGACCGATATTATTAAAACTGGCTCTGGCTAAGACACTTTGAGCATTTGTTGTGACATTGGGTGAAATAAAACTAATATTTCCTCTCGTGATCGCTTTTCCCTTAGCATCCAAAATTTCAACAGGTAGCCCTAAGCGTATTTGGGGAACTTGTTCTAGGGGAATGGATAGATTAATTTCTAAAGTTTTATTTTCCGTAATAGTCGTCAAAGCATCCCCAGCTTGCACGTAATTGCCGACTTTTGCAGGAATATAGCCAACAATACCCGTAAAAGGAGATTTAATTTGACTTTTTTGAATTTGTACTTCAACAGTACGAACTTTCGCCAAAGATTCCGCAACTTGAGCTTTTGCCTGGGCAATATCTTCTGGACGCGCCCCATTTTGTAATCGGTTTAAATTTTGGCGTTTTTCTTCTACTTCTGACTGAATACGGTCAATATCTGAACCTCGACTTTTACGCAATTGAGATAATCGTCGTTGGGCTGACTGAACCTCGGCGATCGCCTGTTTTTCTTCCTTAAGACGCTGTTCATAGGCATCCAGAGCAATTACACCTTCATCTTTTAAATTTGAATAACGTTGCACCCGTTGTTTGGTCAAATCTGCTTCAGCTTTCGCGGAATTTAATTGTGCTTGAGCTTGGGCAATTTCTTCGGGACTTGCTCCTCCTTGAGCATTGGCTAATTGGCTTTGGACTTGTTTGAGGCTGGCTTGAGCTTCGGCAATATCTTCTACACGCGAACCCGCATCCAGTTCCGCTAACGCGGCTTGATCCTTTGCCAAAATAGCTTTTGCTTGCATTAATTCAGTTTGCAAAGTATCACTATCCAACCGCATCACCTTTTGCCCTTGACTGACCAAATCTCCTTCTTTTATTAAAATTTGGCTAATTCTGCCGTCTATTTCCGAAGAAATTTCAGCCGCACGACTTGCTTCCATTGTTCCGACTAATTCTGAAGCATTTTCGATGTTTGTTGATTCAACTGTTCTTAATTTGACGGGAATGGCTTGAGAATCTGCCGCGATCGCATTATTAGAAACTTGTTGCGCCCTTTGTTGACTCATCCACCAATTTATGACAAAGCCACCTGCCGAAAATAAAATAATCAAACCTAAAATCCATTGCCAAAGATTATTCGAGAAAATTTTAAGTTTTGCTGAAGATTTTGATGTTAAGCTATCAGAATTATCCCCTATTGTCCCGTTTTTAGTAGCTAAAGGAGATTTGGGTGATTGATGATCATCCATATTAATAAAGTTGGGAGAGAAAATAATTTTTTTTAAGGTTTAGACTTCAAGTCTTAAGTGTAACAGCTTCTTCTTAATATTTCTTATTATAAAGATATGATTAAGATTTTTCTAAAGATAGCTATCTGTCAAAAGGATTATTTTAAAATTATGGTAATGATTGTTGCAAAATCTTCGATTAATTACCTCTTATGGTTACTTATCGGAAAAGAAATAATAACTTTTAGGAAATATTAATTAAACCCAAACTACTCAACACTAAATCACTCACTGCATTGGCGATCGCAAATTCACTAAAAAAACTTTCTCGAAAATCAAAAGCCTGCATTTCCGTAATAATAGCAATTACTAAAGATCCCAAATCATTTTCTCCTTCTAAACGTTGACGAACAAAAATTTGGGAAGCTCGTTGAGCGATCGTGCTATTAATCGCTTCAGGAATAAATTCTTCATCTAGCCAATTCTGCAACGCTTTTTCTAACCATTCTTTTTCTTGAAAAGGGTCTTGAACAGGAGGTAAAGTAATAGGAGGAATGGGTGCGATCGCCATATAAATAATATTTAAAACTCAGTAAAAGCAAGCACAATGGAAAAGTGGAAAAACATTGAATCTATTATACAGGGATATGCTCAAGGCTACTTTTTGATGGCTGATGATAACAATGAATTGGGCTGGTATCGTAGTCGTCAAAGAGCATTAATTCCCCTTGATCATCGTTTTCGTTATCCTCAATCTCTCCAGCGAGTTTTAAATCAAGAACGTTTTAGAGTGATGATTAATCAAGATTTTCGGGCCGTTTGTGAAGGTTGTGCAAATCGAGAAACTACTTGGATTACAGACGAATTAAAAGAAATTTATTGGAATTTATATAAAGCAGGTTGGGCCTATAGTTTTGAAAGCTGGCAGGGTGAAGAATTAGCGGGCGGCATTTTAGGAATTGTGATTCACGGAGCTTTCATTGGAGAGTCTATGTTTTATCGCATTCCCGAAGGCTCAAAAATTGCAATGGTTAAACTTGTAGAACATTTACAAAAAAGAAAATTTACACTTTTTGATGCCCAACTACAAAATGCCCATTTAGAACGTTTTGGCTCCTATTTAGTGACCGATCAAGTCTATCAAAAATTATTAGAACAAGCTCTATCTCAGCAATGTATATTTTCTTAATACTTAATAAAATTACACACTTCAAACTATTTTATGATTTGTAAAGTTATTCTAATTATCTTAGTTTAATACATTACTGATTCGCTATATGCAGTAGTTTAAAAACACAATATTTTAAATTTGTAAAAAATAATTTATTAGCAATAACTTAAAGTCGATTATGATAACTTTTGTTACCTGTTTAGTTATCTAAATTGGTGAGATTTTCTTGATATTTCTCATAATTTGTGTGTTTTAAAAGAATTTTTTCGAGAAAAATACTAATGACAGTTATTATTATAAATGTTATGAATTAATAGAAGCCGTTAATAGTTGTCAGGAAGGGAGCAAACATAAGCTTATCAAGTTAACTAAAAAACAGCAACATTTCTTTTGCATGAACTCATTATAATCACAATAATTGGCAAGAAAATGAGCTTATTTGTAGAGCTACTACCAACAGTTGTTGAAAATTTAGAAAATCATTTAGAAGTCCTAAGAATCAAGAAATTTATTTATTGTCTTTGTAATCAAAAATGGGAAAATGATCCTGATATTTTTAACCGATATTCTTTGGAACTACTTTTAACAGAATTGATTAAGATTCAGCCAAACATCAAGCGACTATCTATCGCAATGTATGAACTGGTAAAAAGTCTTAATCGTCAACAACTTTATGCGGGTATTGCTAAGGTCATTTTAGAACAACTTGCTCCTATTTATCATGCAGATCTAGATGATATAGAAAACTCTCAAATTCAACAATTATTAACAGAAGAATTAGCCCGAAAAAATCTTCAACCGAATGCCTGTATTAACTTAATGGAGAGTTTAGTTAAAGACGCTATTTTCCAAGAATTTAAAAAATTACCCCTTCGTGTATCTAAATCATTAAACTCTGAAGAAGTGGCTGCTTATGCCTTAAATCGTTTACCATCTCTATACACTTATAGCGAAGAAGGTAAGTTTTATCAACTTCAAAAAGCGGAAGAAATTAAGGATAAAATTCGTCTTACTGTTATTCACAGTATTGGAGCGATCATGCGCGATCCAATTCGTAAATATACGCCGATGAAAGTTAATTCTGGCGACTCTTTTACTGAAGTTCACTTTATTTTAAATTCTCTGGAAAAATTCACTAAAAAAAGAGGTGAAATTCATGAAAATTCAAAATTCAATGATCTATCTAAAGCAGTTATTTCTATAGTGAATGATCATGAAAACTCTTTTGTTGAATTAGAAAACTTTCTTAAAATAAATAATTTATCTCAGGAAACAATAACAGCCAAAAATTTAGTTTTTATTATTAAAAAAGTTATTAGAAGATTATTAAAAAATGAATCTAAATTCCCTCAATCATCTTCATCTAAAAACAAAATTACAGAAAGCGTTATACAGAATGAAACTGAAATCAGCCAATTTTTTAACGAGGAAAATGAATCTAATGATAATCCCAGCACATCAATTCGAGACTGGTATAATTACTAAATATTATTAATTTATATGTTTAATAAATTGACTGATTACATAGATTATTTTATTTGAATTATTTGCTAATCTTTTTGAAGTGAATTTAAAATAATGTCCTTGGAAAAAATACCCAAAAACTCTATAATAGAGAGTCTATTTATTTTTATTGTATTAAATTATTTTGCAAAAAAAATCTCATTATTGGCTACTTGTTCCTTATATCCGCCCTTATTCACGGACAATTTCGATTGCGTTTCTGTGTACCTTGGTTTTTACGGTTTTTTGGCCAGTTCTCGCTTGGTTAGTCGGACAAATGGCAAAATATATCTCCGCAGGTGATGTTAGAGCGATCGCAATTTTGGCGGGGGTAGCGGCAGCAATTTTTGTGATTAGAGGTGCGGCTCAATACGGACAAGATTCATTGATGGCTAAAGCGGCTTTAACTGTTGCTTTAGATTTACGGAAACAGGTTTATACTCATTTGCAAAAATTAAGTTTAAGTTACTTTGAAACATCTAAAACAGGAGATTTATCTTATCGATTAACAGAAGATATTGATCGCATTGGAGAAGTCGTTAATAAATTTTTTCATGATTTTATTCCTTCAGTTTTACAATTAATTGTTGTCTTCGGTTTTATGTTTTATGTCAACTGGTACTTAACCTTAGCAGTCTCAGTTGTTGCGCCATTAATGGGAGTTTTAATTGGTTTTTTTGGAGAACAATTACTTAAATATAGTCGTCGTAGTCAAAACCGAATTTCTAATTTATCTTCCTTATTAACCGAAGGATTAAGTGCCATTCGTTTAGTGAAAGCCTTTGCCGCAGAAGATTATCAAGTTGAACGTTTTATGGAAGAAGCAGAACAACATCGGCGATCGCAGTTTTTAGCAGAAAAAGTAAAAGCTCTACAATTTGTTATCGTAGGTTTCTTGGAAGCGATGGGTGTTATTGTACTTTTCTTATTAGCAGGATGGCAAATTTCTCTAGGTAATTTAACAGGAATTAGCTTTATTAGTTATCTTACTGCTGTTGCTATGTTAATTGATCCAATAACTCATATTACCAGTGATTATAACCTTTTTAAACAAGGCGAAGCTTCAATAGATCGAATTTTTGAAATTCTATCTGTTCAACCTTTAGTACAAGATAAAACTGATGCGATTTCCTTGCTTAAGATTACAGGAAAAGTTGAATATCAAAATATTTTATTTGAATATTTAGTTGATAAACCTGTCTTGAAAAACATTAATTTTATTGCTCAACCAGGGGAGATGATTGCTTTAGTTGGAACTTCTGGAGCAGGAAAAAGTACGCTAGTTAATTTATTAATGAGACTTTACAATACTACGGGAGGCAAGATATTAATTGATGGGGTGAATATAGAAGATGTTAGTTTAAAAAGTTTGCGAGAACAAATTGCAATTGTCCCCCAAGATAATGTTCTTTTTTCAGGTACGATCGCGCAAAATATTGCCTTTGGAAAAACTGATTTGGACTTACCTGCGATTGAAGCGGCGGCTAAAATTGCCAATGCTCATCAATTTATTAACGAATTATCTCAAGGTTATCATACCTATGTGGGAGAACGAGGTGTTAATTTATCAGGTGGTCAACGTCAAAGAATCGCGATCGCGCGAGCAGTTTTAAGAAATCCAGGCATTTTAATTTTAGATGAAGCTACTTCCGCCTTAGATTCAGAATCAGAAGCCTTAGTACAAGAAGCTTTAGACCGAATTACTCGCGAAAGAACGGTATTTGTAATTGCTCATCGTCTGGCAACTGTTCGACGGGCAAATCGTATTTTTGTGATCGAAAAAGGTGAAATTATTGAATCAGGAACTCATGAAGAATTAATTACTGAAAATGGTCGTTATGCCAAATTTCATGCCCAACAATTTTCAATGCAAGCTCAAAATTAAATACTAATACTTGATAATATGAACTCCATTAATAAGAGTTTTAGAGCTTAGATTATAATGATATTTTTAGGAGCCATGTATTTAAAAACATTACATTTAAAAAACTTTCGTAATTATAGAGATCAATGGGTAAAATTTGAAGCTCATAAAACAATTTTAGTTGGAGATAATGCCCAAGGAAAATCTAATTTACTCGAATCTGTTGAATTATTAGCAACTTTGAAAAGTCATCGGACTATTCGCGATCGCGACTTAATTTTTCAAGAAGAAGAAACTGGACAAATTTCTGCAACCTTAGATCGTCTTCATAGCAGTGCGGAAATATCAATTTTATTAAGAAAAGTTGGACGCAGAACATTAAGCTTAAATCATGAATCTGTTCGTCGCAATATGGACTTTTTAGGGACAATTAATGCAGTAGAATTTTCCTGTTTAGACCTAGATTTAGTCAGAGGATCACCAGATATTCGTCGTCATTGGTTAGATATTTTATTGACTCAATTAGAACCGATTTATGCCCATATTCTTCTTCAATATCAACATATTCTTAAGCAAAGAAATGCACTTTTAAAAAATATCCGACAACAACAAGAAAATAATTTTTCTTCCCTTAACCAAACTAATAATACAGAACAATTACACCTTTGGGATCAACAATTAGCAGAAGTCGGTTCTCGTGTTACTCGCCGTCGCGCTAGAATTTTACAAAGATTGACACCAATAGCACAGGTTTGGCATGAAAAAATTAGCGGAAAAACCGAAAAATTAGAGATTAATTATTTGCCCAATGTCAACTGGAAATCAGAT
>JANNLO010000031.1:0-4869 GCA_031396835.1 Snowella sp. SOY_38_metabat_116 | reverse complement strand
ATGGATGATTCTAATAGTATTAAACCTAAAAAAACATTATATGAAGCTTTCGACAATTCAAAATATGTATCAATTCTTGAAACTATTGGTAAATATCTGATTAAGATTGCTGTTAAAGGGGAAAAAGTGGTGTTCAGAGGTTTCGATATTATTTTTGGATGTAAAGAATTTAATGATGAAGAACACAAAACCTCAAGCGTTAGTGCTAAATTTAATTCTACAACTCTAGATAAATTATTAATATCATTAAAAGATGACTATGATTATATTATTATTGACACTCCTCCAAATTGGAACTCCTTTAGTAAAAGTGCTATTTATGCGGCTGATGTTGTCTTAATTCCAACTAAACACAATAATATTTATTCTTTAGAAAATGCCGCTATTGCGATCGCAAATTTTATTCCTGAAGTCCAAAAAGCACGTCAAACTCGTAATGGAGTTTATGATTTTGGGCCAATTGCGCTTCCTATTTTTTTCAATGGAGGAAAAATGACTGATATTACAAAATTGAAGATCCAAAAAGAAATTGAAGATATTATATTTAAGTTTAGAAAAAGTGCGGATCTTCTGCCATATTTTTTCCCTAAAGTAAGTCCAGGTATTATTAGCAAAGAAATATTTTGTTTGCCAGAATATGAAATAATTGCCAAGTACGCTTTTTCTCAAAAACCTGCGACTTATGCCCATAAAACAGCATACACATACTACAAACAATTAGCCAAGGAGTATTTTATTAATGAGTGACTTTAGTGATGTTGGACAATTAAAATATTTTTATCTTGAAAATATCGTTCCGAATAAAGATAGTAATGAATCCGAATTTCTGGTTAATGCAACTGCCAAAATTTTAGTCAAAAATGGCGGAAGAAACTGGATTCCTTTAATAGTAAAAGAAACTGGAGAAGACCAATATAAAGTTGTTGGGAGTAATTTTATTCATACTGTTGCTGAAGTTGCAGGACTTGAAAAAGTTTGGTGTATTGTCATAGAACCGACTCCCGAAGCAGAAGAAACAACTAAAGTATTAGCTAAAGAAATAATCCCTAAAGTTGATTTATCAAATGCGTCAAGGGATGAAATTAAAGCAACTTTGCAATACTTAATTAGTCAACCAGGTAGTCCTTTAAAAACAGTCAATTTATTATCAGCTACAGAAAAATTAGAACAGGCTTCTAGGGAGTATTGGAATAATTTTGATCCTGTTACTAAATTAAGCTGTGGAATTACAAAGGGCAAAAAATTAGATACTTTTAAAACAGCTTTTTATTTAGAGCCTTTACCGCTTCCACCGCCTCCACAAATTAATTTGTCTAATGCTTCAAGAGATCAAATTGAATTGGGTCTTGAATATTTAGTTAATAAACAAGATAGTGTTTTTAAAAACTTTGATTTATTATCAGCTACAGGCAAATTAGAACAGGCTCCCAGGGAACATTGGACTGATTTTAATCCGATACCTGGATTAAAATGTGGAATTACAAAAGGAAAAAAATTAGATGCTTTTAAAACAGCTTTTTATTTAGAGCCTTTACCGCTTCCACCGCCACCAGTATTACCTCCAAGTGACGAGTTGAAAGCATTGAATGTAACAGAACTTAGAAAGATTGCCAAAGAAAGATGTGTGACAGGCTACGCGAAAATGTCAAAAATTGCGTTAATAAATCACTTTGACCAGTTAAGATCATGATTAAAAAAATCTGTTAAGAATGACTTAAAAAAACTAACTTAAAGGAGAATAAAATTAGCTCAAACTAACTATAACAAGATAATAGATGACTGATTCTCGCCTGTTAATTAATCTTTCTTTCCTGTTAGCAGAACCAACGGGAATTAGCACCTACGCCGCAAATATTTTTCCCTATTTAAAAATTCTAGAACCAACACTTTTAACAGCCCATAAGTATCCTGAATTTGACTGTTATAAAATTCCTAATAATTTAACTCCTTCTCATGGTAAGAAAGGTCATTTTAATCGCTTAGTTTGGACACAATTTCAACTCCCTAAAATTTATAAAGAACTTAAAGCTTCTTTGCTATTTTCTCCGATTCCTGAAGCTCCTTTATACCAAAAAACTCGCAATATTATTATGGTTCATGACCTGATTCCTTTAAGGTTTCCCCATTGGAATTCGGCTCTGACTCAATATTTTCGATGGTGGTTTCCTGAAGTTCTTCGACAGTCGGAACATATTATTTGTAATTCTCAAGCGACGGCTAATGATTTAATTGATCTTTTTCAAATTCCTTCCCATAAAATTACTCCGATTCTATTAGCTTATAATGCTAAACATTTTTGTAAATTAGAGAATTTAACTCCACTTAATCCTTCCTCAAAACCTTATTTTTTATATTTAGGTCGTCATGATCCTCATAAGAATTTAACTCGTTTATTAACAGCTTTTAGTCAACTTTCCCAATGCCAAGATTATCAACTTTGGTTAGCAGGCCCAACCGATAAACGTTACACTCCAAAATTAGCGGCACAGGCTCAAGAATTAGGCATTGAAAATCAAGTAAAATTCCTAGATTATGTCTCTTATCAGCAATTACCTATTTTGTTAAATCAAGCCTTTGCGTTGGTTTTTCCTTCACTTTGGGAGGGTTTTGGTTTTCCTGTGATTGAGGCAATGGGCTGTGGAATTCCTGTGATTACTTCTAATCTTTCTTCTTTGCCTGAAGTGTCGGGAGATGCGGCAATTTTAGTGAATCCCTATCAAGTTGAGGAACTAACTAATGCTATGCAAATTTTAATTCAAGACGAAAAAATGCGATCGCAATTAATCACAAAAAGTTTAGAACAGGCGAAACAATTTAGTTGGGAAAAAACGGGATTAGAAACGCAATCTGTTTTACAGAAATTTTTATAAACTTGAAACAACAGGAAAAACACCTGGCCAACGTTTGTATTTTAAATAAAATCCTCCTAAACAAAATGCAATAATACCAATAGTTCCTAATGCTAAATAACTCGGCACCAAAAATACGGCTTCTAGGATATTAACTTGTCCTGGCTTTAATTTCCAAATTAACTGCGATCTGTTTTTTTCCAATTCGGGTAATAAAATTCCATCATTGCTAACAATACGAGTTAGGAAAGGCGTATTTAATGCAAATTCTAAATCAATCAAAGAACCAGGACTAATAATAATATTTCCCTGATTAGAAATAACACCTAATGCTCGTAAATCTACAGTTAAATTTAA
This sequence comes from Snowella sp. SOY_38_metabat_116, assembly GCA_031396835.1. Taxonomy (GTDB): domain Bacteria; phylum Cyanobacteriota; class Cyanobacteriia; order Cyanobacteriales; family Microcystaceae; genus Snowella. The sequence continues at coordinate 1,663 of JANNLO010000031.1, read as the reverse complement.
ATGATTTTGATCCAGAAACAGCCAATTACTTTGTTTAATCGACATCTCTGCTTTGAGTTGCAATAAATCTAATTGATCGGCTTTGGGTTTACTCGTATTTTTGGGTGGATTAGGATTAAAAAATAGATTAAATTTTTCTGCTAATTCTTTACCATTAGTAAAGGGAATTTTAACGATCATTTCTTGAGTTGAAAGGCGTTGAGTCTTGCCATGTAAAGCTTTTGCTCGGCTTTCAATACTCGCTAACCATTTATCAGTTTCAGTTTGACTAAGAGTAGTTAGTTGTTGACCAAGTTGAATATGTTGAACAATTTCTCCATGATGTTGTTCCGTAAAATTAATACCGACATCATAGCGAACACAACCACTCAAACAGGTCATTACTAACAATGCTAAAGGGAAAAGAAAAGAAAAGAATTTATTTTTAGCTTTCATAAAAAATCAAAGGTTTCAATAAGGTTTAGATTTTTCAAACTAGGTATCAATAATTTTCAATATTACAGTATTTTGCTTTGAGAAACAACACACTGAAACAAACTAAAATAAGAGCATAATATATTATACTCCTACAATAGTTTTATCTATTTCTGACACAGGATTTCACCGAAAACTATTCTTCATCCCAATCATTATTCTGACTATCAACACCACTACTAACAGTGACTAAATCAATTTGTTGACGATAATAATCAACACTTTTAATTTGAACATCTACTTCATTTCCTAATCGGTAAGCGGTGCGATTTTTGCGTCCAACTAAACAACTATTACGAGCGCGATATTCATACCAATCATCTTTAAGAGAGCTAACGTGAACCAGTCCTTCTACTAATAAATCCTCAATTTCTACAAAGAAACCGTAGGATTGAACGCCCGTAATTAAACCCCGAAAAATTTGTCCTGTGCGCTCTTTCATTTTTTCGGATTTCTTTAATCCAGTCAAGTCTTTTTCAGCATCTTCTGCTAATTTTTCTCGATCATTGAGTGCAGAAATAATGAAGTGAAATTCTTCGGTTAATGCTTCATGAATCGCTGGCGGCAAGACATTCCAGTTAATTTGTCCATGACAATCACTATTATTCAGATTGATTCCTGTTTTCATTTGCTTGGTTCTGCGATCGCGTCCTTCACTAAGAACTAATTTTAAAATTCGTTGAATGAGAAGATCGGCATAACGTTGACCAGGAGAAATAAAATGGATATAACAATCGCTGTAAGCCAGTCCAAAGTGGGGGGCGGGATGACTGCTATATTTTTCGCCTTTTAAAGTACCTTCAATCAAATGATTGAGAATACGGACGGAGGCAGACTTGGTAAAAGCTTGAGTCAAACGGGCATAATCTTGGGGAGTGACATCAATTTCTGTATCCACCGTCACATCTAAATTGAGATTAGTGGTTAATTTTAATAAATCAGTCAACTCTTCCCAATCGGGTTCCGACTGAGTACAAAAAATGCTGGGAACTTGTAATGCGACTAAGTGATCGGCGATCGCCTTATTCATCAACACGATTAATTCAGTCAATAAAGCACGAATTGGTAAAGCCTCTGAAATTAGTACCACGCCTAAACGCCCTTCATCGAGAAAAGGTAGTTGGGTGTCGGATTGAATATTAAAACTACCCCGTTGTAGTCGTTGTGCTTTCACCAAAGGACTAAAAGT
>JANNLO010000260.1:0-14386 GCA_031396835.1 Snowella sp. SOY_38_metabat_116 | reverse complement strand
TCCGATTCCTGAAAGTGTCAAGCGGTCTAAACTGATGGCATAACGCAAATAAAATGTAATTCAAAGTGATTGTGATTAATTAATTGTCTTGGCAAGGCTTGTAAACTCAAATCTGATCGCCACGTATCAAAGTTAAAGTTTAAATACATTGGTTGCATCTTACTGATGTTGTTAACCTAATTTTTTGTCTTGCTTGGAAAAATCTTATATACTTCAGAGATATAAAGATCTTGTAGGTCTATTATGGTTTTGTTTAACCGAGTAGGCACTTTTTCCTTATCAAAAATAAAATATTATTTATACAACTCTTATAATTACTCTGAAATAAATTATTCTTAATTTAAGTTTAGAAAATATAATAATCATTATCTTGATTAACTTAGGATTAAAATTTTTATAAATAATCAAATCATGTCATCTTTATATTGTAGTAAAACCAATAAAAAAATAATTTTACAAAAACAAATTGCTTCTAGTGGAGAAGGTCAAGTTTGGACAACTGAAACTCCAGATGTTTTAGCAAAAATTTATCACACTTCAACGCTTCAACGTCAAGAGAAATTAAAAGTGATGTTTAAATATCCGCCGCAAGATCCTAATCAAGAACAAAATCATATTTCTTTTGCCTGGCCGCAATCTTTACTGACTAATAAAAATGGCATAATAATGGGTTTTTTGATGCCTAAAATTGCAGAAGGAAGAGAATTAATTGATATTTATAATCCCAGAAGACGCAATAAAGTAGGACTCAAAATAGATTGGTATTTTCTTCATGTTGTTGCCCATAATATTTCCTCTATTATTCATTCTATTCATCAAGCGGGATATATTTTAGGGGATATTAAACCTCAAAATATTTTAGTAAATAGTCAAGCGGTTCCTTCTATTATTGATACCGATTCATTTCAAGTAACTAATCCTAAGAATGGACAAATTTATCGGTGTTTAGTAGGTTCAGAAGGCTTTACTCCGCCCGAATTATTTAATCAGGATTTTGCCCAAATTAATCAAACAGAAATTCATGATCGCTTTCGTTTAGGAGTAGTAATTTATTATCTTTTATTTGGATCTCATCCTTTTCAAGGAAAATGGACTGGGCAAGGAGATTCTCCAGAATTAACTGAATTAATTCGCAAAGGATATTGGGCTTTTGCTAATACTGGATTAATTCGACCTTCTTCTTTAACGATTCCTTTAAATATTTTACATCCAGTTTTAAAAGATTGTTTTATAAAATGTTTTAATGATGGTTATCAAAATCCTCGATTGCGTCCCAATGCTCAAGAATGGCAAAAGTCATTACAAGTTGCTATTCAATCCCTAAAAAAGTGTGGACAAAAAAGCCAACATTTCTATTATTCTGGTATTGAAAATTGTTATTGGTGTCAACGTCAAGCAGAATTGAAAATTGATATTTTTGGAGAGCAAACTAAAGTAAAAGTAACGAATAATTACCAACAAAAAGATGCTTTTTATAAAAATTCAGTCCTGTTTTCTTCTCGTCCTCGACAAAACGCCCTTGGTCGCAGATTTCAATATTCGGGAAACTATGCCTCACCGCATACTTCAATTCCCTCTTATCCGCCTTTATTTAAACCAAGTTTCATAAATCAATTTTTTAAAAATTTTAATAAATACACAGCATTTATTGTTGGGAATATTTTTTTATTAGCTAGTTTTTTAATTGTTCTTTTTCTTTTTCAAGATTTTCCTCAATCTAACAATCCTGTTGTTAATCAATCTAATATAAGATGGGATACTGTTCCTAAAAATATTAATGATACAAAATGTGGAGCAGATTCTTGTGAAATTGCTTATAATAATCGAGGCTATCAACGTTATATAAAAGGAGATCATTTAGGCGCGATCGCGGACTTTAATAAAGCAATTCAAATCAATCCCAAATTGGCAGATGCTTATTACAATCGAGGCTTAGCAAATCAAGCATTAGGTAACGAGAAATTGGCAGAACAAGATTTATTAAAATCAGTCGCGTTAGATCCTGAAAATATTAATATTAATCCTCCTCCTGTGGTTGCCAAAGAAAAAAATTATCCTCTTGAAAATGTTCCACTTACTATTCCTAAAAATTTAGAAAGTGACGTTTTTAAGTTGCCCAAAACTGAACAAGAAAAACTGGATCAACAATTACAAGAAAGAATACCTATTAAAGAGAAAGATCAATCTAAAATGCCTGCTATCAAAAATTCATTGCCGACTATTTCTAATAATATTAAATCATCTCAACCACCAAATTATTATTTGCAAGGTTTGGAAGATTACAAACCATCACTCAATGCAAATTCTCCATTAAATAAGTCTAAAATATCAAATTCAGATAATTTGTCTATAAAAATTAAGAATTATTCTGACAATCAACTCAATAAATCTAAAAAATTCTCAGAATTAAATTCAAATTTAGCACTTTCTTTTTTCCAAAGAGGAATTTTTTATAGAAATTCTGGCATTTATACAGAAGCAATTAAGAATTTTGAACAAGCTTATTTTCTGTTACAAAAAGAGGGAAATACGGCGGCGGCTGAAGATGTTGAAGTGATGATTAGTGAGCTACGTGCTAAGATAATTCAATAATTTTATCGTTATTTGCTGTAAATAAATAATTAATACTGCCATTTTTAAAGAACTAACTATACCAATTTAATTAGTAATAATAAAAAACTAGAAACTAGACAGTAAGCTGATAATAAAATGTATTAAAAACACTAATAAAAATGGACTTTCTTCTTGAGTCAATAGAATCCATCATTGATAGGAATCCTCTCCAAATAGCGAGAGATAAATCTTTGCGAGAAGCGATCTTTTTAATGGGAAAGGCAACAGATAAAGCTACTTGTGTTGTTGTAATCGAAAATATCCAGCTTGTAGGTCTGTTGGCAGAAAAAGATGCGTTGCAATGGATAAATCAGGAAATTAATCTAGAAACGACAACAATTGATGATATATTGACACGCTCATTGATGACAAAACTTTGGCGATCGCCGATTACAATCCAATTATTCCAAATTCAAAATCTGCTTCAAATTACCCAACTTTTTCAACAGAATCATACTCACCATTTAGTAATTTTAGATAGTGAAGATAATTTTCTTGGTATTATCACCGATGCAAACTTTTATTTATTATTAAACTCGATTAATTCAGTTTCAGATCAAGAAGAAAAACTATCAGAAGTCAGTTTGTTAAATAATAATATTGACATTAAAAATATTGAAAATCTAGAGCCTAAATTAAACACTTGCGAAAATTATCTGGATACAATTATTAATAATATTTCGGAAGGAATTGTTATTTTGAACCAGAGCGGTGAAATTATTTTTGCTAATCCTTCGGCAGGACAAATGTTTGGTCTTTCTCCTCCGCAATTAATGGGAGTAAGTTTGGGGATTCCTATTTCTTTAAATGATTTATTTGAAATGGAAATAATTCGTCGCAACGGAGAAATTGGAGTGGGAGAAGTGCAAGTTTCTCAGATTATTTGGGATGGCAACCCTTGCTATTTTGTCTCTCTCAGAGATATTACTGCCCGCAAAAAAGCAGATAATGAACTTTGGCAAAGTCAGGAACGTTATCGACTCTTAGCAGAAGCAGTTCCTAACTTGATTTGGTTAACAGATTCTAATGGAATGCTCACGGAAATTAATGAACATACCCAAGAATATTTTGGAAAAACTTTAGTAGAAATGCAAGAGAATAGCTGGTTGCAAATGCTACATTTTGATGATCTCGAAATGGCTGAACAGGTTACTCTCAAAGCAGAATCCTTAAATCAACCTTATTCTATTGAATATCGACTTCGCCAGGCAAATGGAGTTTATCGTTGGCATTTAGCGCAAGCATTGCCGATTTGGGACGAATTACAACAAGCAACAATTTGGCTAGTTTCTTGCACCGATATTGAGAATATCAAACAGACAGAACTTCTTGTTCAACAAAAAGCCGAGCAAGAAAATTTAATCAAAAAAATTACTCAACGCATTCGTGAATCTTTAGATCTAAATGAAGTCCTTAATACCACCGTTCAAGAAGTTCGGCGGGTTTTACAGGCCGATCGCGTTTTGGTTTATCAAGTTTTTGCAGGTGGCACTGGAGCGGCGATCGCAGAATCTGTGGGCGATGATTGGCTCAACGTTTTAGACATCATTTTTCCGACCGAAGTTTTTCCTGAAGAAAATTATGAACGCTATGCTCAGGGAAGGATTTTTGCCTTAAATGACCGAGAAAATGAACCTGTTCTGGAATGCCTCTCCGAATTTTTGAGTGAAATTCAAGTAAAAGCTAAATTAGTTGTTCCCATTGTTCAAAATAATAAACTTTGGGGTTTAATTATTGCTCATCAATGTGCTAATACCAGACAATGGCAAGACCAAGAAATTAACATTTTGCGACAAATTGCGATTCAACTGGCGATCGCTATTCAACAATCCGAACTTTATGAACAATTACAATCTGAACTTAAACAACGCTGGCAAATCGAAGCAGAACGGCAAAAACTAGATCTCGTCGTGGAAAATAGTTCAGAATTTATGGGAGTAGCCGATCTAGAAGGACAAATAATCTTTCTCAATCGAGCAGGACAAAAACTAGTGGGGATAGAATCCAAGAAAAATATTCAACTATTAACACTTCTAGATTTTTTTCAGCCAGAAGATCATTCATTTATCCAAAATAAGATGTTGCCGATTGTTTTTCGAGAAGGACATTGGGAAGGTGAATTCAATTTATGGCATTTTCAAACCCAGAATTTAATTCCTGTTCTTTGTAATATTTTTCTGATAAAAGATCCTAAAACTGGTCAACCAACTCATCTAGCCAGCGTTATTCGAGATATTACTCGCATCAAACAAGCCGAACAGGATATGTTCAATGCCTTAGAAAAAGAAAAAGAACTGAGTGACCTGCGATCGCGGTTTATTTCCATGGCATCCCACGAATTTCGTACCCCATTGACGATTATTTCCTCTTCTACCGAAATTGTAGAAACCTATCACAAACGCCTCAGTGATGAGAAAAAACAGCAACACTTCAAACGCATCAAATCCAGCATTAAACACATGACTGAATTACTGGAAGATGTTTTAACTATAAGTCGGGCCGAAGCTGAAATACACACTTTTAATCCTCAACCGCTAGATCTGCTTATTTTTTGTCGAGATTTAATCGCCGAATTACAATTGAGTAGCCATAAACAGATGATTATTTTTAACATTCAAGAAAACGAAGAGATTAATTCCGAACAAGCTTTTATTACACCAATCGATCCTAAACTCCTGCGACAGATTTTCACCAATCTTCTTAGTAATGCTCTCAAATATTCCCCTGCAGAATCTACTATTAATTTTAATTTCAGTGTTCGAGAGTCAAACCTGATTTTTGAAGTTAAAGATCAAGGAATCGGCATTCCCCCCGAAGATTTAAACCAACTTTTTACCGCTTTTCATCGTGCCGCCAACACAGGTAATATTCAAGGAACAGGATTAGGATTAGCGATCATCAAAAAATGTGTAGATTTACACCAAGGAGAAATTCAGGTTCATAGCATTTTAAACGAAGGAACAAGTTTTATCGTCAGTATTCCCAAATTTTTTCCAGAAAAATAGCGCGAATCCACTTCCCAAAAAAGAAGAAACTCACGCCACTTAAAATTAATTTGAGATTAAATAAACTTAGCGTTTAACTAATTTTTGTGATTTAACCTTGCGTAAACGAACTGATTTAGGAGTAACTTCCACCAACTCATCCGAGCCAATATATTCCAAAGCCCGTTCCAAACTCATATCAATCGGAGCTTGTAATTGCACCAATTCATCACCCGTCGCCGCACGATGATTAGTCAACTGCTTAGCTTTACAAATATTCAAGTCTAAATCTTGGGGACGGTTATGTTCACCAATAATCATGCCTCGATAAACTTTTGTGCCTGGAGTAATAAAGAAAACACCCCGATCTTCCGCATTTTTCATCGCATAGAAAGTGGCCGTTCCTTCCTCAAAAGCCGTTATAATGCCGTTATAACGAGTTTCCACCTCTCCAGAAAGTTTCCGATATTCCAGAAAACTATGATTCATGATGCCTTCACCGCGAGACATCCGAATAAATTCACCCCGAAAACCAATCAAGCCGCGTGCGGGAATAATAAACTCCAACTGGGTACGATTATTAATCCCTTTCTGCATATCCTGCATTTCGCCACGACGTTGATTAAGCCTGTCAATACAAGACCCAACCGCCGCTTCAGGAACATCCAAAACCAAATATTCAAAAGGTTCACAGGGTTGACCATTGACTTCGCGGAAAATAACTTGGGGTTGGGAAACTTGAAATTCGTAGCCTTCGCGACGCATCGTTTCAATTAAAATCCCTAGATGCAATTCTCCCCGTCCAGAGACCAGGAATTTTTCAGCAGAATCACTGTCTTCTACTCGCAATGCCACATTGGTCTGTAATTCCCGATGGAGGCGATCGCGGATTTGACGAGAGGTAACAAATTGTCCTTCTTGTCCTGCAAAAGGAGAATCATTAACCGAAAACGTCATTTGTAAAGTCGGTTCATCTACTTTAATCAACGGTAAAGCTTGGGGATCATCCGCACTGGTTAAGGTTTCTCCAATATTGGCATCAGCAAAACCAGCCACTGCAACAATATAACCCGCACTAGCTTCGTCCATTTCAACTCGTTGCAAGCCAGAGAAACCCAATAATTTAGTAACGCGGCCTTTAACAATGTCTCCTGTATCTTTAACTAGAGCAATCTGTTGACCAGATTTAATAGTTCCATTGTGGATACGACCAATAATAATCCGTCCCAAATAATCAGAATAATCTAGCGTTGTCACCTGTAATTGCAAGGGTTTGGCTGGGTCGCCAGCAGGAGGTGGAACGTGATGTAAAATCGCTTGGAATAAGGGTTCCATGTCAATCCCTTCATCTTCTAATTTGTCTTTGGCATAACCCGCTAAGCCCGAAGCAAAAAGCGTTGTGAAATCACACTGATCATCATCCGCGCCTAATTCTACAAACAAATCAAAAACCTTATCCACTGCCGTGTTCGGGTCAGCACGGGGTCGATCTATTTTATTAACAACGAGAATGGGACGTAATCCTTTTTCTAAAGCTTTTTTAAGGACAAAGCGAGTTTGGGGCATGGGGCCTTCATTAGCATCCACAATAAGAATGCAACCATCCACCATTCCCAGTACTCGTTCCACTTCTCCACCAAAATCAGCGTGGCCTGGGGTGTCAACAATGTTAATGAGAGTATCTTGATAACGAACAGCAGTATTTTTAGAAAGAATTGTAATACCCCGCTCTCGTTCTAGGGCGTTGGAGTCCATAACACAAATCGGAACGTCTTCCCCTTCGCGGAAAATGCCAGATTGTTTGAGGAGAGCATCAACTAAAGTCGTTTTACCGTGATCGACGTGGGCGATGATGGCAAGATTGCGAATGGGAAGGGACATATAGACTCTGGAATTACTGTAGAAATTGCTGGTAATATTTTGTAACAATTATAACGCATGGAGGAACAAGTTGCGAATAAATAGTAGGCTAGTTGGGGACTAAAATGAGTTATTTTAGTTAATTGCTATTGTTGTAAGCTGTAAAATTTGTCGTATTTTGTCGTTTAAATTCATTACTACGCTTAAATCTTTTCTTTTCGGCTTGTTTGTGGTCTGTGAACATAATTATATTTTTTTATCCTTAAAACCCTAATTTTTTAAGCTGCTCATAATCTAAATTGCATTGATAGCATTACCTTTATTTTTAAGTTTACGATTCCATTTAATAACTAAACCTCCGACCTTAAGAAGATTATTTAAGACCGTTTCTAATTCTTCAACAGATTTAAAAAGCCGATGAGCAAGATACTCCTTTGTAGAGTGCCAGACTAATTCAATTAAATTATAATCTGGAATATATGCTGGTAAATATTCTAAATGTATCTTCGGTATTTCTTCTTTTATTTTATTAATAATTTCTGCCTTTTTATGGAAACTTGCATTGTCCAATATTATGACTATCTCAGGGCCTTTACCTTTAAAATCTTCTGCTTCATTCCCCGCTTCTACCCATTCTTTTATTGCTTCTTTATAAAACACTTGCATGACTTCATAGAATATTTCTGAATTTCCTTTTTTGACAAATTCTACGAATCTTTTTTTGTCTGAATATCTCAACAATCCCATCACATTTACACGCCCTCTCCTTCTCTGTCCTGCTAGTCTTTTTCTTTTTCCTTTTTTACCCCAACATTTCCTTCTTATTACACGTAAACTGAATCCGCTTTCATCTAAAAACCATACCTGCATTAACTTTGGATTCTCTTTTGTAATTTTTATATATCCTTCTAATTTCTCTTTAAATGCTTCTCTTTTTTTACTACCTTGCTTTTCTTCTAAACTATATTTTGCCCATATATACGAATATTTATTTTTTTTTAATATATTTATAATTTGACCACTTGATAGTTTTATTCCTATTTTTTCTTCTAGATATATTGACAATCTTGCATTCGTCCATGTCCCAAATTCGTATCCTAATTCTTCAGGTTCTTTTTCGATTGTTTCTAGCAATAATTTCACATATTCTTCTGTCACTTTTTGATAATTTCCTTTCATTCTTTCATCTACTAAGCTCTCTAAATTCTCTGGATCTCCATGAACGCACCAATAGGCTACTTTTCTCAAACTACATAAAGAGAAAATTGGCAATTTCAGCTTGCGTTTTCCATCATTCAGTAATAAAAACAGCAAAACTCTTTCTCGAATATCAGGGTGCCCATTTTCTTTTAGGGCTTTTTGTAATTTTTCTTTTTGGTCTATTTTTAGAAAGTTTTTTGCTGGCATTACTTTATTCTTTTCTTTTTTCTATTTTGGTTATATGCTATTTAGATACGAAACAGCTTATTCTTCGTTTTAATAGGCTAAACCAAGATGAAGTAAAAAAGGCTTATGACTTATGTATTAATCAAAAGCTTTCTTACTCGGAGATATCTGCATTATTAAAATGTTCAAAATCGGCTGTAGGCAGAGCAGTTAGATCACTTAAAGTTTAAGTGTTGTCCATCCAGTGACGAACGCACTTATTTCTAATGAACTGTGCGGTGCGAATGGCTTCATCAAGAGCTAGGTATTGCTCCTTGGTTCCGTTCAGTAGCTCAGTTTCTCTAATCAACATAATTCTACTTTATAACAAGATATTGTAGATAAAGCTATTTTCGCGATAAACTTCTTCAAGGTGGCTTTAGCCACCACCGTGTTCATCCTCACGCCTAAAGTCGGAGTATTTCCACTGGCTTTTTGGTAAGATAACTGGGAGTCAAAAAGTTGTCGAACTAGATTAAAGTCTTGTCAATTTTGCCTGTTTATCCCAATTCAAGAGCATTAAAACTAAAATTGCCCTTATTACTGAAAATATGTCACCCCAAGTCTCTCAAGATCAAGCGACAACTAATCCTATCTCCAATGTCACCAAATTTTGGGTAAGTGTAAAAGCGATCGCGGCCCCCTATTGGTATCCGACTATGGCGGGGGGAAGAGCTTTTTCCGATGTGATTCAAGCTTGGGCAATGCTGATTTTACTCATCGGGGTAATCCTGGCTATTGTCGGTTTAAATGCTTTCAATAGTTTTGTGAGTAATTATTTAGTTGATGTCATTATTGCCAAGGATGATTTTGATAAATTTGTAGAAACCTTGGTGGTTTTCGCTGTTGGACTACTCTTTGTTACACTTTTGGTTGGATTGCTTAAATTTCTCAGGAAAAGAATCGCCCTGGATTGGTATGAATGGCTCAATAGCTGGATTCTAGCAAAATATTTCAGCGATCGCGCTTATTATAAAATTAATTTTAAATCCGATTTAGATAACCCAGATCAACGCCTATCCCAGGAAATTGAGCCGATTACCAGTAACGCCCTCAGTTTTTTTACGGTTTGCCTAGAAAATGTTCTAGAGATGATTACTTTTTTAGTGATTCTCTGGTTCATTTCCCCTTTTGTTGCCATTCTTTTAGTTGTTTGGACAGTCGTAGGTAACGCCATTGCTATCTATCTAAACCAAGCTTTAAATAAAATTATTCAAGAAGAATTAGAACTTAAAGCTAATTACAATTATGCTCTAACCCATGTTCGGACTCATGCGGAATCAATCGCTTTCTTTGATGGAGAAACCCAAGAATTAAGTATTATTCAGCGTAGATTTAATAATCTTTTGAACAGTGCTAAACGTAAAATTGATTGGGAGAGAGGCACAGAAATATTTAATCGGGGCTATCAGGCGGCGATCCAAGTATTTACCTTTGTCATTCTAGGGCCTTTGTATATGAATAGTGATGGCATTAGTTTCGGACAGGTCGGGCAAGCCTGTTTAGCAGCTAATTTGTTTGCTAGTGCGCTAGGGGAATTAATCAGTGAATTTGGCACTTCGGGACGATTTAGCAGTTATGTTGAACGTCTATCGGAATTTTCTCAAGCCTTAGAAGAAGTCGTTAAACAACCCGAAAATTTAAGCACGATTAAGACCATCGAAGAAAACCATTTTGCCTTTGAAAATGTGACTTTGCAAACTCCCGATTATGAACAGGTAATTGTTGAAAACCTTTCCTTTTCTGTTCAGCCTGGGCAAGGTTTATTGATTGTCGGGCCGAGTGGTCGGGGTAAAAGTTCCTTGCTACGGGCGATCGCTGGTTTATGGAATGCAGGAACAGGCCGATTGGTGCGCCCCCCCCTAGAAGAAGTATTATTTCTGCCCCAACGTCCCTACATAATATTAGGAACCTTGCGAGAACAGTTACTTTATCCCAATCGCAATCAAGAAAAAAGCGAAGCAGAATTAAGAGAAGTTTTACAACAAGTCAATCTCCAAAATCTGCTAAATCGAATCAATGGTTTTGATACAGAAGAGTCTTGGGAAAATATTTTATCTCTAGGAGAGCAACAACGTTTGGCCTTTGCCAGGGTATTCATTACCCGTCCTAGTTTTACTATCCTAGATGAAGCCACCAGTGCTTTGGACTTTAAAAATGAGGGGAATTTATATCAGCAATTACAAAAAACTAACACAACTTTTATTAGTGTCGGACATCGGGAAAGTCTCTTTAACTATCATCAATGGGTTTTAGAACTCTCCGAGGATTCCCATTGGCAACTGCTCACAGTTCAGGACTATCGCCGACAAAAAGCTGAAGAAATTAGTAGTGTTCCTGACGATAACTCTCAAGCTAGAGTCGAAAATGCACCTCATCAGCAAGCCGCAATGAAACCTGAAATTAATTCTCCCCAGGAACTCCCCCTTGAATCTCCAACGACAACAATCCTGACAGAAGCGGGACTTTCCCACGCACAAATGACGAAATTGAGCAACTATTCCCTCAGTAGTATTAGAAGCCTAGCCAGTCGGGGAAAATCTATTACGGGAAATGATGGACTTACCTATCACTATGATAAAGACCCTAAAATCTTAAAATGGCTAAGAATTTAGCCGATACAGGGATGGGTAAAAACAACGTCAAACCATTACATTAATTTAGGAGCAAAAATGACTCTAACTCTGGTTAACGAAAAAGAATTATTACAAGAAGTCGTCCAGGATATTGAGCAAAATAAAATTATCGTCGCGGCGAAAAAACTGCGTCAACAGGCAGCCGATAGCCGTGAAATTCCTGCTCCCTGGCTTCTGAAAACAGCAGAGGCTTTAGAAACTCATGACTGGAGCATTTTATCCGAAGATTTTATTAATCTGAATTTTATCGGCAAAAATGGTTATTTTCTAATGATTGCTCCCTATCGAATCAATCGTCAGGGACAACAACAAGTCACTTTGAGTGCGATTTACGGAAAAATTCACGAAAATAGTGAACCTTCCATTGAACAATTAGAAAGTTTGAGTCGTGAAAAATTTGGCATTCTCAGACAGCCTATTCCCAGAAATTTGTCCTTTACTGAAATTGCTAGTTGTGGCACAGTTAGCGGTGAAAAGGGAGAGGCTTTTATCGTTCCCCATAGATGGATTTTTCCCCACAGTTTTCAGGGGCCCGCTTTAAATAATGCCAGTGAGCAAAAACGGCGATTCTGTGGTTCAAGCTATGAATGTATAAGGAAAATTTTTGAACCAGAAACGGCTAATTTACTATTATTCCCCCTAGAGGATCAAGTTAATGGTGAACGCTATCGCCATCTTGATACGCAAGTCCACGAGGCGGGTCATGCTAACGGGGTGGGGTTTGACTTCAAACTCAAAAATAAACTGTTTCAAAACTATACCTATGCAGGAGTCGAAGAGTGGCGATCCGATAGTTTGGGCTTTGAATTTGCTTCCTGTACTTTACCTGCCGAAGAAGCGGGAAAATTGGTCGCTGTTAATTTTTGCATTCGCTTTGGTTTAGATGCTCACCGTTTAGGAGGTTTAGAGAAAGATGTGGATGTCCACGCTACTTTGATTAGTTTGGAATATCTCTTGCAAAATGATGCTATTTATCTCACTAAAAACGGTCAATTAGCTTTGCGAAATATCAGTTATCCAGGACTACTGCAAGCGGTGGAAATGCACCGAACGAAGGCTTTATCCCTAACTAGAAGGGAGTTAAATCTAAATAGTCCTACAGGTCTTTTTGCTCTGTATAAAGTGGATATTCACCCCGCAACCCAATTGATTTTTCAAGGACTGATTGTTGAACCCTGTGCTGGAATTTGGTCAGAGTTGCAATAAGTACCTGTGCAGCATTATTTACCCATAAAAAAGTGAGTTTAAAAATGGATAAAAATGAATGGATTAGTAGATTCGATGGTTTAATTCTTGAGCCTTCGATTCGAGATTTTTATGGTGAAAAAGCGTTTTTTAATGTCGGTTATTGGCTCCCCCATACCTCAAATCAACAGGAAGCTTCTTCTAATATGATGGAGAAACTTTTAGAATTTATTCCCGAAAAGCAAGGAACAATTCTTGATGTTGGCTGTGGTTTAGGCGCAACTACCCATTATCTCCTCAAATATTATCCATCGGAAGCCATTGTCGGGATTAACATTTCTCCAACACAAATTGAAAGAAGTCTCTTAAATTTTCCTGATGGTAAATTTCTGTTAATGGATGCGGTAGAGATGAATTTTGAGGATAATTCTTTTGAGCAAATTATTTGTATAGAAGCGGCTTTTTATTTTAATACCAGGCAAAAATTCTTGCAAGAAGCGTGGCGAGTATTAAAACCAGGGGGAAGGTTAATTCTCTCGGATATGAGTTTTGCTACAACAGAACTTTTGGGAGATTGGACAGTTCCCCAGGCGAACACAGTCAAAGAGATTGCAGACTATCAAAATCTTTATCAACAGGCAGGGTTTAAAGAGGTTGAATTTGTGGAGGCGACGGAGGAGTGTTGGTTCAGACATTTTCGCCATCTTAAGTCCTGGTTGACAGAGGAATTGCAATCAGAAAAATTAGAGGAAGAAACCTATAATTTCAATATTATTGCTCTGGATGGTTTGCTAAGTTCTTCGGTAATAACTTATTGGTTAGTTTCTGCCCAAAAACCAGTCAATATACTGTAATCATTTAAAATTTTTCTTGAATTTTTGGAGACAAAAATGTTTGAGTCATTATCAGGTAAAAAAGTCGTTATTATTGGTGCAAGCTCAGGGATTGACCTAGCGATCGCCGAAAAGATGTTGACAGTGGGGGCAAAAGTGGTGCTTTCCCATGCTTCTCAAGAGAAATTAGATGCGGCCGTTGCCCTCATTTCAGGCGAGATTGAAGCCAAAACGGTTAATGTTTTACAAGAAGATTCTGTTAATACCTTTTTTGAAGAAATTGGCAACTTTGACCATTTAGTGGTGACGGCTCTCGGTGACAGAAATATGCCGCGATCGCTATTAACAGAAATGACCCTAGAAACAGCCCAGGGAGGCATGGAGAAATTCTGGGGAACCTTTTTAGCGGTGCGTGGTGCGCTCAAAACTTTGGCAAAGGACGGTTCTATCACCCTGACATCAAGCGTTAGTATGTTGAAATATTCCAAAATGGGCGGAATTTCCGTCATAGCCGCCGCCAATAGTGCCGTAGCCGTATTTGGACGCGCCCTCGCCTTAGAACTCGCTCCCATTCGTGTTAATGTTGTTGCCCCTGGATTAATCGAAGACACCAGCATCTGGACTAGTCAAAGTGAGTCGGAACGCTCAGACCTTAGCAAATGGTCGATCGCTGCCCTCCCCGTTGAACATTTAGGACAACCCGAAGAAATCGCCCTGGCAGTATTGAGTTTGCTCACCAACCCCTATATGACAGGTGTAATTTTAGCTGTGGAGGGTGGAGTTACCCTGATTTAATTAGGGCTTGCTGAAAAAGTCAAAAAACAGGGAGAGGGGATTAATTTATGAATCT
>JANNLO010000243.1:0-10037 GCA_031396835.1 Snowella sp. SOY_38_metabat_116 | reverse complement strand
GATGTTGACAGGCAGTATTGGAATGTTACCGTCTGCTAGTTTAGGGGAAAATGGGCCAGGTTTATTTGAACCCGTTCACGGCTCCGCTCCCGATATAGCAGGTCAAGATCAGGCTAATCCCCTGGCCCAAGTCTTGAGTGCGGCCATGATGTTACGATACGGTTTAAATCAGCCCCAAGCTGCCGATAAAATTGAAGACGCTGTTGCCAAAGTTTTAGAAAAAGGCGATCGCACTGGAGATATTCTCGCCCCTAACACAAAATTAGTGGGTTGTCGGCAAATGGGAGATATTTTATTGCAGATTTTAGAATCCTAAAGTTTGGTTTGTGCGTCTAACGATTCGTTAGCTATCATGAACATCAACCAGCTATTAAACTTTCTACTTTTACGTCAACTTTGAAGAGGACAAAAAATTGGTATACGCCATAGAAGAATCAGATATTCACGGGAATTATACAGACGTTCCCATGCTCTTAGACCCAAAATTATTGCGGATGGCACGACGGATTTATCGATCTTATTGTGTTCTCCATCCCAAAACCCATCGACGACCTTTAGGAATTGCTATTCATCGGGATAGCCATCGAGGACAGTTAATGTTTAATCAGAAACCAATTTTATTGCCAGGAGAATGTTTTGTTCCCCTTAAACAATTAGAAACAGAAGCTCGTTAACAACGCTTGAAAAAAATTAGCAAAATTAAGAAATTACTCGCCTAAAATGTGCTTGAGAAATTTGCTAGTAAAAAACGCAATTGTTATAAAATCTTACAAAACGCCCTTAGAACTGGGAATTGCATCAGCACGACGAGGATCAATTTCCAATGCCATACGGGTGGCTCTGGCAAAGGCTTTGAAAGTTGCTTCAATAATATGATGAGAATTAATACCATCAAGTTGACGAATATGCAGTGTCATTTGACTGTGATTGACGACCGCAACAAAGAATTCTCTGACCAATTGGGTATCGTAGCTTCCTACCCGTTGAGTGGGAATCGTTAAACCGTAACTCAGATGGGGCCTTCCTGAAAAATCTAGGGCAACTTGAATCAACGCTTCGTCTAATGGCGCGATAAAATGTCCAAATCTAACAATGCCTTTGCGATCGCCAAGAGCCTGAGCTAAAGCTTGACCGAGAGCAATACCCACATCTTCATTAGTGTGATGATCATCAATTTCAATATCTCCTGTTGCTCTGACTTCTAGATCAATCAAGCCATGAGAGGCAATTTGCTGGATCATGTGGTCTAGAAAAGGCACTCCCGTTGCAGTTTTGCATTTCCCTTGACCATCCAAATTGAGGCTAACAAAAATATCCGTTTCTTTGGTGGTGCGGCTAATAACGGCGGTGCGAGCGGGAAAGTTTAATGGCGGAGAGATCAAGGAAGTTTGCATAAAGTGGCGATCGCATTTTCTAAAATTAGAGTTTAGCAATTTAATCAAAAAAGCCTTGAATCTATCATAGCAATGTGTGTTCAGAAATCGTAAACATAGATCTAATTAATAACTCAATTGTTGCAATATTTCTGCAAAAATAGGAGAGGGAGAATTGATTTTTAGTAATTGATCTAATTTTATTTTTTGTTGAATTGCTAAGGTAAAAAATGAGATTAATTCTGCGGCATGACTTCCCAAAATATGAACTCCTAAAATTTCTTTTTTGGAGTCTATAATTAACTTACAAATTCCTACTGTTGTGTCTAAAAATTGGGTTTGACTCTGGGATTTAAAATAAGCTTTAATTACTTTAATATTATTTTGTTGTTGTCTAGCTTGAATTTCTGTTAATCCTATTCTCGCAAAAGTTGGATACGTTGAAAAACTGTAGGGAATGAGGGAATAATTTACATGAATTTTTTTAGCGGAAAAAATATTATTTAAGACAACTCTAACTTCATATTCAGCAATTTCAGGAATATCATAACCACCCAAAAGACTTCCACAAGCATAAACTTGAGGATGAGTTGTTTGCAATTGGGAATTAGTAAAAATTTTAGTTTGATCAAATTCAACTTTAATTTTATCTAAATTTAAGTCATTAATCTGGGGTTGATTGCCTGAAGCTAACAAGATTTCATCGGTTTCTATTACTTGTTTTGCTAAAACTACTTGTTTTTTTTTCTCAATAAATCTTACTTCTTGAATTTGATTTTGGGTAATAATTTGAATTCCCATTGCTTCTAATTGGGCTTGCAATAAATGACAAACTTCGCGGTCTTCTTGGGGAAAAATATGGGCATTACGACTTATTAAAATAACCTTTTGATCAAGACTTACTAAATATTGAGCTAAGGCGATCGCGACTGGTGTTGACCCTAAAATTGTCCAGGTTTGGGCTATTTTTTTAATTTGATATTGTTGAAATGTTAATGGAGTTAAATAATCTATTTTTTCTAAACCTAAAATTTTAGGAATACGACTAATTGATGATGTTGCTAAGAGATAAGCACGCGATCGCAATTGGCGATTATCAATATCAAAACTTAGTCGAGAAGAAAGAGAAAAAGATCCAGAACCTAAAATAATATCAACACCAGAAGCCGCTAAAACCGCTAATTGATTTGATCTAAAATCGACCTTACTAATAGTTTGAATCAAATGTTGAGTTGTTTCTAATAATAAATTTGACGATAAAGATTCAGAAATATATCCCAACGATTGTACACAGTTGTAATGTTGACTAAAAGTAGTAATTTGTTTAGAAATAGAGCAAGTAAAATTTTGAGATTGACCATTTAAACCTTGCTCAACTAAGGCAACTCGTTTGTGATATTGAATTGCTTGTCGGGCCGCATAAATTCCTTCAGGACTAGCTCCAATAATCACTAAATCATATTCTAAAAACATAAAAATCTCCCTAGCAACCAGTTAGTAATTCTACCCTAATCATCTTGCCCAAATAGGTTAAACTAAAGATAATTCCCATAAAATAAGTAAAAAATATTTGCGCCAATTGTGTCCTTATATTTATCTTAAATCAGTTAAATTTTAATTGAATTGATGAAATTCTTGAATCCTTCACCGCTCTGTCCTCACTTGCCTCCCTTAGTTTATTTGCCTGGTATGGACGGAACTGGCCAATTATTGCATCGTCAGACTCCATCATTAACTCATTTTTTTAACCTCTATTGTCTTTCTCTCCCCGCTAAAGTCATAAAAAATTGGGATGAACTAGCTCAGAGTGTTATTTCCCTCGTTTTAACTGAACTCAAGCACGAACCTGTTTATCTCTGCGGAGAATCCTTTGGTGGCTGTTTAGCCCTGAAAATAGCCATTAAAAAGCCTGAAATCGTCAACAAACTGATTTTAGTCAATCCTGCTTCTTCTTTACGTCAATCTTCTTTGTTAGGATTGGGAATTACGATCAGTCATTGGCTCCCCGCAGCGATTCATCAAACTTCTGCTTTAGGAATTTTGCCATTTTTAGCATCTTTAGGAAGAATGGAAGCTGGCGATCGCCGTCAATTATTGCAAGCAATGCGCTCACTACCTCAATCGGTGGTTTGTAGTCGATTGTCCTTACTTTATGACTTTGTGGTGGAGCCATTTCAATTGCAGCAATTTAAAAAACCGTCTTTGATTATTGCCAGTGCAGCAGATCGTCTCCTAGCTTCAGTCGAAGAAGGCAAACGGTTACAGCGTTTTTTACCCCAATCTCAATTAGAAATTTTGCCCCAAAGCGGTCATGCTTGTTTATTAGAAAGTCAGTTAGATTTGACTAGTATTCTCAAAAAACAAAATTTTCTGCCTGCTCAAGTTTGATTTTGCAAGATTAGCAACACTAAAAGCCTGATCACTCTCTGCTAAATTCTGATAAAATTCGATTTGACTCTAGTTTTTATTCTTCATTGACCTATAGAGAAATCCACATCATGATTCACGACATCTTTATGCCAGCCCTGAGTTCCACTATGACAGAAGGAAAAATCGTTTCTTGGGTGAAGTCCCCTGGCGATAAGGTGGCTAAAGGAGAAACAGTATTAGTTGTTGAGTCAGATAAAGCTGATATGGACGTGGAGTCTTTTTATGAAGGATATTTAGCGATTATTTTAGTCGAAGCTGGAAAAGAAGCTCCCGTTGGTTCTGCGATCGCGTTGATTGCTGAAACCGAAGCCGAAATTGCGATCGCCCAAGAACAAGGCAAAGCACAAACCGCAACAGCAACTCCAACAGCAAGTTCAAATTCCCAACCCACAACAATAGAAGCGACTCCTGTTACAACGGCAACAATGAGTAATGGCAGTGGCCGATTAATTGCTTCACCCTTAGCGAAAAAATTAGCTAAAGAATTAAAAATTGACTTAAAAGAACTCAAAGGTAGCGGGCCTCACGGTCGAATTGTTGCTGAAGATGTAGAAAAAGCAGCAGGCAAAACTCCAACCGTATCAGTGATTAGTCCAACACCTGCAACTGTTATCACTCCAGCACCTCAAATCATTGCGACAACTCCAGCAACAATAGCTTCCACAACAGTCACTGCAATCCAAGGAGAAACAGTTCCTCTAACTACTTTCCAAAAAGCCCTAGTCCAAAATATGGTAGCGGCGATGCAAGCCCCAATCTTCCGAGTTGGCTACACGATTACCACTGACGCGCTGGACAAACTTTATCAACAAGTCAAATCTAAAGGCGTAACTATGACAGCTCTTTTGGCGAAAGCAGTTGCTGTAACCTTAAAAAAACATCCCATTGTTAATGCTAATTACACTGATAGAGGCATTCAATATCACCGTTCTATTAATATTGCGATCGCCGTTGCCATGCCTGATGGAGGTTTGATTACACCCGTTTTACAAAATGCAGATCAAGTGGATCTCTATTCACTTTCTCGTCTTTGGAAGGAGTTAGTTGAAAAGGCACGGTCTAAACAATTGCAACCCGATGAATATAGCACGGGAACCTTTACGGTTTCTAATTTGGGAATGTTTGGGGTGGATCGCTTTGATGCAATTTTGCCACCAGGTCAAGGTGCTATTTTAGCGGTGGGTGCATCTCGTCCCCAAGTAGTTGCAACAGATAACGGATTAATGGGGATTAAACGTCAAATGAGCGTTAATATTACCTGCGATCATCGTGTTATTTACGGAGCCAATGCAGCAGCTTTTTTACAGGATTTGGCAACACTAATTGAAACAAATGCTCAATCTTTGACTTTGTAGAATTAACTTAAATCCCTTTTTCCCCTCTCCCCAAAAACTACTCTAAAATAAGGGTAGGTTTCTCCAAACTTGCTTGCAGTTAATCGGGTTTGAAAAAGAAGATCTACTAAATTATTTAATAATGTCAAGATATATGAGTCCCTTATTACCTCGATTTGTTAAAGTTGCTTATCGCAAAGAACCCATTTCTAGTTTTATTCTGATTGTGGGAGCAGTCGATGTGGTGATTGGAGGAATGGGAGAAAAATGGAGTTTATTATCGATTGGGATCGCAACTGCTTTATTGGCGGTGGGTCTGCGTTGGTGGCAATCTCAAAAGTCGGCACAGATCGCTGTAGAACAACCTCCGAGACGTTATTTGCCGCCCGCTTCTTCACGGTCTCCGTTACCAAATTTAACTAAAGAAAATCATCGTTAGAGAGAATAATTTTAGAGACACTAATTAACGTTCTCTGTTTGATAATCCCCTGATTTTCCGCCTGTTTTACTAACAAGATGAATATTTTGGATCTGCATAGATTTTTCTAGTCCTTTGGCCATGTCATAGAGAGTTAATGCGGCGATCGCAACTGCCGTCAGTGCCTCCATTTCGACTCCTGTTTCTGCCTTAATTGTCACTGTTGCTTGGATGCGATAACCTGGTAAACTTTCATCGGGCAAAAGTTCTACTGCAATTTTTTGTAAAGGCAAAGGATGGCAAAGAGGAATTAACTGTGATGTTTGTTTCGCGCCCATAATTCCCGCTAATCTTGCCGTTCCCAAGACATCACCTTTGGGTGAATTTCCAGCTTCAATTGCGCGCAGAGTTGCCAATGACATTTTCACTTGACCGACGGCGATCGCTTCTCGTTTGGTGGCCACTTTTTCGGAAATATCGACCATTTGAGCTTCTCCTTGAGAATTTAAATGGGTCAGAGAAGATGGTTTAGCAGAAATATTCATGGCGTTTTATGAAATTTTTTATGGTGAATTATTGTTTAGTTAAGTTTAACATTAATTTGTTTTTTAGTAATTTTCAAAATGTCTTATTTTTTTAAATTTCTTGATGTTTATTTGAGAAATAAAATATTTAACACAGGAATTATAGTAGAAAAATATAGCTGAATAATTTTGACAAAAACTATTTTTAGAAGCCGACAAAAATTTAGCCCTATTTTTAGTAAATCCCATAAAAAATCAAGAAACTTGGTATAAAAAATAAAGACTATAAAACTCAATCTTTCTATATTTATTTCTCATAATCTCGACCATACTTCAATCATAAAATTGGCAATTAGATTACAAAATATTAAGCAATTCTTAAAAAAGATGACACGATCGCCGTAAACTAGAAACTTTAGTAAACATTAGAAAATAGCGCACAAAGATTATGTTTCCGATTACTCGCCCCCGTCGCCTCCGTCAATCTGTTCCGCTACGCCGCATGGTTCGGGAAACAGTCCTGACTGCCAGTGATCTCATTTATCCTTTATTTGCTGTGCCAGGAGAAGGAATTTCTAAAGAAGTAAAATCAATGCCAGGAGTTTATCAGTTATCAGTAGATAAAATTGTGGAAGAAGCCAAACAAGTTTATGATCTCGGTATTCCCGCTATTATCTTATTTGGTATTCCTGAAATTAAGGACATGGAAGCAACAGGAGCTTGGCATGATTGTGGCATTGTTCAAAAAGCAGCAACAGCCGTTAAAAATGCGGTTCCAGAGTTAGTAATAATTGCAGATACTTGTTTGTGTGAATATACAAGTCATGGTCACTGTGGCTATCTACAAACAGGAGATTTAACAGGAAGAGTATTGAATGATCCAACCTTGGAATTATTGAAAAAAACAGCAATTTCTCAGGCAAAAGCAGGCGTTGATATTATCGCTCCTTCGGGCATGATGGACGGTTTTGTTTCCACAATCCGAGAAGGTTTAGATGAAGCAGGATTTGAAGATATTCCCATTCTTTCTTATGCTGCCAAATATGCTTCGGCTTATTATGGCCCCTTTCGAGATGCGGCCGATTCTTCTCCCCAATTTGGCGATCGCCGTACTTATCAAATGGATCCAGGCAACGGAAGAGAAGCACTCAAAGAAGTTGAATTAGATATTATTGAAGGCGCGGATATGTTAATGGTTAAACCTGCTTTGGCTTATATGGACATTATTTGGCGTGTGAAAGAAATTACCCAATTACCCGTTGCTGCCTACAATGTTTCTGGAGAATATTCAATGATTAAAGCGGCGGCTCTCAATGGTTGGATCGATGAAAAACGGGTGACATTAGAAACCTTAACGGGCTTTAAACGTTCGGGAGCCGATTTAATTCTGACCTATCATGCCAAAGATGCAGTTCGTTGGTTAAATGAAGGCGGTTTATAGTTTTATTAAAAATATTTGAACTTAAAAAGATTTAATTTATTGTTATCTTTTTCAAACTCCGAATCTGTTACTGAAAAAATATCTTTAAGTATTAATAAAGAAGTACAAAATAAGTTTGCAGAAACGTATCGCGATCGCCACTAATTTCTCGACCTAATCGAATTCAGAGTTCAACTGTAAAACACCTAAATCCAGAATTTCAGCATCCAAAAACTTGGTTTCAAAAACGGCTAAAATATGAGCTAATTTAGGATTGCCGCTATTAACTCCCGTTAAACCCATAGCGATCAAAACACCGCAATATCCATTTGTTTTCTGACAACGACTATCCCATTTTTCTCGTGCTTTTTTATGAACAAGATCGTCCACCGAAAACTCGCCCAAAACATGAATATTGCCAGACTCGGTTTGTAGAAGTTCCAAGTCGTATTCCTCTTCCGAGTAAGGATCTTCCCCTGGATTAAAATAAATAGCTTTAACACCGCCTTCTGCTTTCAAAGCATCGATCATCTCTTTCGCTTTGGGACGAGTAGTTTGAATAACGACAACGGGCATTCCCTCTCCCTGAGCAGTGGCTTCTTTTACTGGATATTCGGTTTTTGATTGCTTCCGTAAAATTGCGATCAATTCCCAAGGAATCATTCCTAAACTAAGTAGGGCATTTTCGGGAACTAAGTCATTGCTAATGGAAATTTCCTCTTCATCTTCATCATCTTCCTCTTCAATCATGTCTAAAAATTCTTTGGCTAAATCAGGCAGCGTATAAACTTTTACACCAATTTTGTCCTTGGTTGGAGGATCAGTAACTACAGGTATGCGATAACGTTTGTTGATATCACCAATTGGGTCTTTCGCTAGTTGTGATTGATGATCATTGATAAAACGAATAAGGGCTTGCAGGGCATAATAAATTGTTTTGGCTTCCTCTTCATCTAAAAAAGGACGAATACCTTCCAAGGGATGAATGCTACCAAAAACAGAATCTACTTCATCAAGTTCTAAATCTTCTAGATCTAATTCGTCTTCGTCAAAATTATCTTCATCTAAGGCTTTATAATTAAGAAACCAACAATCTTGAGATAAGAAAACTTTTTCTAATTGTTCAGAAGATTTTTCTTCTATGACGGCTCGTCGAAATTGATTTAAAGATTCCAGAGAGCGGTAGAGAATAACCCCATATTCTTGCCCCAGCATTCCCATAACACAAGCATAAATTGGAGTTATTTCCCCGTCTTCCAGTTCGATCGCAATAATGTCATGATCTTCTAACAAATGCCAAGGTGCAGCGTTCCAAAGAGACTTGCTAGTTTGCTTGAGTAGAGGTTCATAAAAAGCGGGAATGGAGTCTGGTTTTCCATTACTCATCGATTCAAAACTCCGAAAGAGTTCATCAATCAGAGGTAATTCAGGAACATAATCAATATTAATATCTAAACTCTGCAATGCTCCTCGCAAGAAGAATTGAATTTCTCGGTTGCGGACAACGATTTTTTGGGGACGAGCAGGTTTTGCGGGACTATGAGGTGTTTCAATCGCGCGCAATAAAGTGCGGACAACGGCTTCAATTCCCATTTCGGGCGAAACAATGTCCATTGAACGAACAAACCCTTCTGATCCATCAACCCAGAGAATGCAATCTCCTTTTGAATCCGCATCTGCATCAACTCCCGCTTTTAATCCACTCAAAGGACGGCGATCGCCTTCCCAAACACTGGGAATTTGTGGAATTTTTTTGAGACGTTGTTGGGTCGAAGGGGAAAGAGAAGTCATAAAAAAATAAGAGAAATAAATTTAAAAATATTGAAATTATCATGCAAACGCAGGTTCTGACTGGAATTTTAACTTGCTTGAAATAACAGATAACGAGAAAAAATAGAAGATTTTGTGTAAATTAATAACTCAGATTTGCACATTTGGCAATGGTAAATTTTGCTTGTTGAGTTTTTTTATACTCAATCTTTTTTCTAAGTTTAAGCTTATTTTAGCGATTTACTCAATAATTTGATAAGTAAAATTTACATTCACGCAAATTTTCACATCTCAGGCGTAGTAATCGATGCTGCTGTTCATTATATTACTAGAAACTGCACTATTTCTGTGGAAATCTTCTCAAAGAAATTGGGCGATATCGTTATGATTTTCAAGTTTAATTCTTCGTAGAAATTGCCTTACACCAAAAAACTCTTTGTTTGATAGCATAATATTCAACTTTATAAAAAGTACAATTTTTATCTAATAGAATTATGACCAATAAACTTTATCATGGGAACTGGTCGCCAGCAGTAAAATTTCTTCGGTTTTAAAATCAGGATTCTCAATAAAAATAATACGTTGACCATAATCAACTGAGCATGACAATTTATCTTCGAGGTCTCTTTTTTCAAAGAGATTATTAAATGCAACACCAAGATTTAAACAAACCTGTTGAAGGCATTGGGAATAAGTTTTTGGTAACCACTCATGTTCTTTTTTTAGCTGAGGGATTATCTTTTTGGCTCAATAGGTGTTTCGGGGAGG
>JANNLO010000241.1:0-4977 GCA_031396835.1 Snowella sp. SOY_38_metabat_116 | reverse complement strand
CCTCCCCGAAACACCTATTGAGCCAAAAATATTATGTCTTGGATTTTCAAAATGCCTTTTCAAAAATCATTTATGCCAGTAAAATTTTCCAAAAATTACCTCAGTTGGTGGTTTTGTTTACCCCTAACGGCGATTTTGGTGTTAATAAGTCATGGGGGCGTGGATGCTCAGGTTGCGAACACAGTTGGGGAAATCGTTCCCGTCTCAATAGCGAAGTTAAAGGGATTAATAGATACTCTCTGGATGATTTTCGCAACGTTTTTGGTGATGTTAACCTATGGTGGTTTTGCTTTTTTAATTGCAGGTTTTAGCCGTTATAAAAATGTCGTTAATGCTTTAGCCACGAATTTACTGACTTTTATTATTACAACATTTATTTTTTGGAGCTTTGGTTTCGCCTTATTATTTGGCACTCAAGGAAATGATATTTTCGGCTCAGGAGCTTGGTTTCTGACGGCAAAAACAATGGAAAGCTATGGCTTAGAACCTTTTCCTGATGGTTTACCTCTATCTATTTTTTTCTTGTTTGAAAGTGCTTTAGCAGGAATGACGGCCATGATTGTGGCGGGCGCGATCGCAGAACGGGTTAAATTTCGAGACTTTCTTATTTTCACGGTTTTCTTAATTGGAATTGCTTATTCTCTCGTCGGACATTGGGTTTGGGGCGATGGTTGGCTGAGTGATATGGGCTTTAAAGATTTTGCAGGATCAACAGTCATTCATTGTGTTGGGGGTTGGGCTGCATTTACAGGTTTAGCGGTTTTGGGGCCGCGCATGGGTAAATATGAAAAAAAACGGATTAATTCTTTGCCATCACACAGTTTAACTTGGGCATACTTAGGTTTTTTCATGATTTGGCTGGGTTGGTTCGGTTTAACGGGAGGGTCGGTTTTTAGCTTAAATCAACAAGTTCCGTCGATTCTATTTGTCACCAATTTAGCGGCTGTGGCGGGAGGATTTGCTGCGATGCTGACGACTTGGTTACGCGATCGCAAAGTCAATTTATCTCTAGTCATGAGGGGTGTTTTAGCGGGATTAGTGGCAATTTCAGGATGCTGTAACTCGGTTTCCCATAGTTCGGCTCTTTGGATTGGCGCGATCGCGGGTTTTCTCGCTGTAATCTTTATTGCTTGGTTTGATCGAGTGCGAATGGACGATCCTGTGGGAATGCTTTCCGTTCATTTAATCGGCGGTTTGTGGGGAACCATTGCGACGGGTATTTTTGATAATAAAACGGGCATAATTACAGGTCAGTTTGCATTAATATTAAATCAATTTATTGGAATTGCAGCCGTTGGCATTTTCATGATTATTTTTAGTGGTTTAATCTGGTTATTGTTGAAAGGAATTTTCGGTTTAAGAGTCGGTCTTGAAAGTGAAATCAATGGTTTAGATCTGAGCGAACATGGAATAGTTGCTTATAATGGTTTTGTCATGGAATCTGCTGGAATGTTAATTAATTCTTATGCAGCAGAAGATTCTTTATTACTATCAAAAAGCGAGAAAAACACAGCAGAACTTTCTGACGAGTCAAACAATTCAGAAACTAATTCTACTGATACTAAAGAATAAGCTAAAATAACAAATATAATTCTAGAAAATAAGAATAAAAAACTTATTAACTACACATTAGCTTATTTACTATTTCAAAAGTTTTTCGTTATATCCTAACTTAGTTTTTCCTTACTAGCTATAGGTTATTTTTTAAATTTTTTCATTTTCCTTCAAGGTTTTAATTACTCTTGCCTTCTCAAAATCAGCGAACTTACAGTTAATAAATAATATCAAAATAAATTATTCACAAAGTCCAAAACGGGAAAAAATTCACAAAAAAGGTGAGCAATTAACCCACCTTAATTATTTAAATAACTAAGCTTTTACAGCTTCTTTAGCAGCATACATAACTTCTAAAGTAATCACATTAAAACCGCGATCGCGTGCAAATTTTTCCGTATTGCGTTTGACTTTACCGCGTACAAAACCAGGAATTTTATTTAATTCACCCTGGGCTTCTTTGTTCCAACCTAAATCAGAATCAGCCGAAATTCCCTTAGTAATTACTTCCTTGGTATCATGACCGCCAAAAATTTCTAAAAGGTGATCTTCCATGCCCAAAGTGAAGGAATTGTAAACCAAATCTGCTAGTTGATTTGTCCCTTCGTAACCCAAAAATGGCTTATAACCCAAGGGAAAATTTTGAATATGAATGGGGGCTGCAATTACACCACAGGGAATATCCAGGCGTTTACCGACATGGCGTTCCATCTGAGTTCCAAAAATAGCAGAAGGTTCCAAACGCGCGATCGCGTCTCCAATCTCTCCGTTATCTTCACTGATGAGAACTTCATCACAATATTCACTAACTTCTTGTTTAAACCAATCCGCGTCATATTTGCAATAGGTTCCCGCTAAAACAACGTGAATGCCCATTTCTCGTGCCAAAATTTTGGTCATGGCGGCGGCGTGGGTATTATCCCCAAAAACCACTGCTTTTTTACCTGTTAAATTTTGACAATCAATCGAACGAGAAAACCAAGCCGCTTGGGAAACATAGAGGGTTTGATTATTAATAAACTCTTCGTAGTTAACATCGCTTCCTTGAGCATTAAGAACTTGTTGAATTTTACGGATACAACGGGCCGTTTCCACCACACCCATCGGCGTAATATCCACGTAGGGCATCCCAAAATTTTCTTCCAAATAACGAGCGGCCATTAAACCGACTTCGCGATAAGGAATCAAATTAAACCAAGCACGGGGAAGATTTTTCAGTTGATGAACCGATGCACCTTCAGGAATTACTGCATTGACCGTAATCCCTAAATCTGCCATCAATCTTTTTAATTCGGTGCAATCGTGCTGATTATGGAAGCCTAGCGTCGAAATTCCGATAATATTCACCGAGGGTGTTTCAGTTTTGCCCTCTGGTAATTCGCCTTTTTTGCGGGCTTTTTCCAGATAAAACTGGACTACTTGAGATAAAGTGCGATCGCTGGCTTGGAGTTCATTAAAACGATAATGATTGACATCGGCCAACATCACATCGCCTTTTGCATCCATCTGGGCGCGATTGACAAAATTTGCCAAATCTTCTTGGAGAATACTAGAAGTACAGGTTGGGGTGAGAACAATTAAATCGGGATGCTCTTCTGCATCTTTACGAACAATATTATCAATGACTTTTTCCTGGGAACCTCTGGCCAAGACGTTGCGATCGACGACGCTGGTGGTCACTGGGGTAAAATTCCGTTCCCGCTCCAGCATGGAACGCATGACGTTGAAGTAGTCATCTCCGAGGGGCGCGTGCATAATGGCATGAACATTTTTAAAAGAAGTGGCGATCCGCAGGGTTCCAATGTGGGCGGGGCCAGCGTACATCCAATAGGCTAGTTTCATTTCCTGATTTTTCTGCTTTGCAGTCTGATGGTTAGCAATATTCCTGATTGTCTCAAATTTCTCGGTCTCAAAACGCGATCGCAACATAGAGTAACAAAAGGGGATAGAAACGCGATCACGCAGTGCCGCTTCGCGATCGCAGTTAAAAAAGATAAAATTATCAATAGGAAAAACTTTAAGGAAAGACCATGACAACGACTGCTGATGACGTATGGCGATTACTCGCTGAATTAACCGCCGCTCAAAAAGAGACGGAACGCCTGCTTAAAGAGCAATCCCAGGAAGCCGATCAACGACGTAAGGAAGCCGATCAGCGATTTAAAGAAACTGAACGTCTGCTTAAAGAACAAGGACAGGAAACAGACCGTCAAATCCGTGAGGTCAACAAAAAAATTGGGGATTTGGGCGGAAAATGGGGACGTTTTGTGGAAAACATGGTCGCTCCTGCCTGTGAAACAATTTTTCTGAAACGAGGAATTCCCGTTCATCAAGTGAGTCAACGAGTCAAAAAACGACTGGATGGCAAAACTTTGGAAATTGATGTTCTGGTAACCAATGAAAATCACGTTTTGATCGTGGAAGTTAAAAGTAGTTTGGGAGTTAATGATATTAAAGAAATGATTGAAGATTTAGGGAAATTTCGTACATTCTTTCCTGAATATTTTCAAAAACAATTATATGGAGCCGTCGCAGGAATTGAGATTGAAGAAGGAGCGGATAAATATGCCTATCGTCAAGGTTTATTTGTGTTGGCTCAGGCAGGAAAAACGGTTTCAATTTTGAGTGATTCCACTTTTGAACCTAAAAATTGGTGATTCTTTATTCAAACGGAAAAGAACGATCAAGAATTTGTTGCAATGTATAGGGACAATCTAAAGGTAAATCTTGATCATCCAGGGGCGTTTCTCTGATTACTAGGTTAATTCCCTGACGAAATCCTTTGGCGATCGCTTCTTCTAAGTAGGTTTTAAGACTAGGATTGGATTCTAAAATATCAATTATTTCATCTCGTTGTTCCCGAATGGTTGCTTTCCAACTTTTGCCTCGTAATTGCGGTTGATAATCCCATTTTAAAAGATGTCCAATCAAAATGCCTAAACGATTTCTTAATTCCTGGCGTTGTTGTTTTCCCAATGCGGCGATCTCCTCTCCTAAATTTTCTGGGTCTAGGTCTTGCCATTGACCTGTTAATAAAAATTTAGATTGTTGTTGTGTCCAAGCATAAAAGTCGGTTTCATAGAGTTGATTTTTCATCTTTTTTATCTATTTAAATCATTTTTGAAATGACGAAAAATTATTATAAATTTATTTTGCCAATTGACAGACTTTTTATCACATCATATTACTTTTAAGCATTATTTTATTCCCGCGATCACCTTCTATCATCCGTAAAATCGAGATCCCTGAAATCGATAATTTTGGAAATGTAAACATTTTTATCCCACATTCAGCAGGTTAAATTGTAAAATGTTATTTTAATCTAAATGAAATTAAGGTAAGCAAAATGAAAAAAGAAATGCAAATAGATGTTCAAGATATAGACCATTTGGGAATAATAGCAGGAATCATAGACGAAATAGG
>JANNLO010000229.1:0-6794 GCA_031396835.1 Snowella sp. SOY_38_metabat_116 | reverse complement strand
ATATTTCTTGAGTGGGAAGGGAGTATGACTATTTATACCGATTTTGAGACAGCTACAGCCCAGATAAATGATCCCCTACCGTCCTGGAATGAAGGATTAGTTAAACAGGCCATTATCGAATTTGTGCAAGCAACTACCGACAAATCTAGCCCGAATTATGTTGAACCCTGCGATCGCATTGCGACCTTCGATCAAGATGGAACATTGTGGGTAGAACATCCCTTTTATAGCCAGGCAATGTTTGCATTAGATCGGATTAAAAGCCTTGCCCCACAACATCCTGAATGGCAAACCCAGGAACCCTTTAAATCTATTTTAGAAGGCAATCAAAACGCGATCGCCAAATTAACTGAAGGTGATTTAGTGCAGATTGTCGCCGCTACCCATGCAGGCATGACCACCGAAGAATTTATCAAAATAGCGAAAGATTGGCAAATAACCGCCAAACATTCTCGTTTCCAGCAACTTTATACCGAGCTAGTCTATCAGCCCATGCGAGAAGTGTTGCAATATTTTCAAGCCAATGAGTTTAAAACCTATATTGTCACAGGAGGCGGTCAGGAATTTGTGAGGATTTATAGCGATCGCATTTATGATATTCCACCAGGGCAAGTCGTGGGTTCTAGTATTGCCACTAAATACGATTATCAAGATGGAAAGTCTGTGTTAATACGTGAACCTAAAATCTTTTTTATTAATGATAATGCGGGTAAACCGACGGGAATAAATCTTTTTATTGGCAAACGACCGATCGCAGCTTTTGGGAACTCCGATGGCGATCAGCAAATGTTGGAATATACCCAAGCAGGTAACGGAATACGACTATCCTTGTTGGTACTACATGACGATGCCCAGCGTGAATATGCTTACGGCCCAGCCCAAGGACTACCCGATACGAAAGTCGGTCGATTCACCCAAGCATTGTATGATCATTCACAAAAAGAAGGCTGGATTGTTGTCAGTATGAAAAACGACTGGAAGCAAATTTTTCCTTTTTAACTATTATTTTACTGTGAGGTTTTCTATGTTTTATCGTGTTGTCTTTTTCGGAATCTTCGCTTCGATCTTTGGTCTAAATTTACCCGTTCAAGCTGAAACTTGTAAGCCGATCCCTCTGGTTGGTGGTCAGGGAAACTCAGTGACTAAAACAGTTTCTGTTCCGACTATTCCTGCTGGCCCTTTGGGAATGCTCGGTATTGATATTACTCGTAACAATTGGAATACGGATTGGGCAGTTCCTAATAAAGTAAACTTTCGTCGTTATATTGCGACTATTACTTCTAATGATGGCGGCCCCTTTAATATTGAAATGTACCTCAAATATAGTGATCAAACGGCCAGCGAATTTTTTAATAAACAGGGTGTAAAGATTCCTTCCAATGCCCCCTTAAAAATAATCGCTGAACCGCGTCCAGAAGATCAACCCTATCAAGTTAATGTGTTCGTTAATAGTTTGGAATCTCTAGGAAAAACCTATACTGTCTCTGTCGTAGGTTGCCGCTAAAAATTCAAAAAGTTTATTTTTGTACAGAATAAAAAATGAAGTAAATCTAGTTTATTCACCTTTTTAACTCCTTTTAATTTACGCTGAAAATACAAATTTTTTTCAACTTTTTTAGGTTTAAAGGCATACAAAATAATCCTGGTTAAGTCTAAAAATTAGATTAAAATAAGGTTGTTTTTTGCCATTGTTGAGCGTAACCAGCAATTAATTCAGCGCGGTCTGTTCCATTAATAATGCGCCGAGCATTAACAAAATCAATATGGTTTTCAGAGATATAATCAGCCAAAGTTTTACCCGTAAAAACACCGTTTTTCATGCCGTCAACAATGACAAATAAAGAGACATCAGGCTGCATCACCTCATTAGGATTACTCACATAATCTTGGTGGAGTTTGTCGCTATATTTAGCATAGTTATATTTCCAGGTTAACTGTACATAACCCCGACCATAATAGGGCGCGTAGCGTTGTTTTGCTCCTCCATATTCGGCGATCGGTCTAAAGGTTGCCGCCGTCTCATGTTGGATGGTTGCCATGATATAACAAATTTGATTGCGGTCTGTAATTCCTTGGGCATGGGCTTCTTTAGCAACAGCCTGGGCAACAGCATTTTCATCGCCACTTTGCCACCAGGTTGGCAGTCCATAGGGGCCAGGATTATTAATATCCTTGGTATCTAATAAAGCCTTAGCAAAAGAAGCTCCAAAAATCCCTGTATCTAGACAATTAAGATGAACTGTTTGGCAAAATTGTTCAACTCCTTGCTCAGTATTTGGGCCCCAAAGTCCATCGATTGTACTGTTATAAAGTCCGAGGGCTTTTAGGCGAGTTTGAATTTCTTCAATAAGTACCGTATCTTTTTTGAGATCGGCAAGGGAAATCACCAAATTTTGGGATTCCATTTGTTCTAAGGAAGTGGGAATTGCTGTAGTAACGGTCATGGAATTTGTCTCCTTAAATTTAAAAAAGTTAATGTTAGTTTAGATTGTGTTTGTAATTTTTATAGAAAGAATTTTTTGGAGGAGCGCGAGTATTTTTCATGAATTTTGTTAATTTAATTTGAGTAATAGAATTATTTTTCAATCAAGACTGACTCACTTTTTTTCATTAAATCAGAGGCAAATCTTTCACTAAAACCTACTAAAAAAGCACAGGAAAATATAAATAAATCCTGACGTGCTTTGTTTGTAATTAAGCTAGAAGAGTTTTTATCTGAGGCAATTAAAAAATCAATTTTAATAAAAGTATCTGAGCTAATTAAGCTAAAAATAAAAATCCCAAAAATTAGGCCAATTAAGGGTTTAAATAAACCAATAAAAAAAGGAATGAGTGGATCATCATATTTTTGTCCTTGAAAGTCAATAATTCTTAATAAAATACTGGCGATACTTCCTAGTACTCCTGCTGTTGCAGAATAAACTAAAGCATACCAAATATGACGATTAGGATTAATTGTATTATCAGTAATGACTGGTTTTTTCTCAGGATTTATGGGTAAAACTTCAGAATTTGATGGTGATTTAGGAGTTGGCACAGAAATGTTTGTATTTTGCTCAATATTTTTTTCATTGCGAATCATATCAAACCGATAAATTTCTTTAGCTGAAAAGCTGAGAGCTATAATTGCTATTAAAGTTGTGACTGATAAACCCAAAAATATTTTGAACGGTATCGATTTAATATAATAAATATAAGTTAAAAAATTTAAAATATGTCCCCAGAAAAGATAGCGATCGCTATTAACTTCTTTTTCTAAATTAAGTCTAAATTCTCTAATAGATTCAGTGCTGATTTTATCAGATTTGCAAATTAACAATATATTTTTAATTTCTTCTAATAATAAAGTGTATTTTGTCGATTCATTATTAGGTTTAATTTTACCGACAAGCCAGGATTTATTTTTCTTATTTGCCAAGTAATTGATATGATGAACTTGGTGGGCTAAATTAGCTATTTCCAACTGTAATTCAGGAGAAATTACGGGTAAAACTTCTATTAAAGTCTGTCTAATTTCAGTATTTAAAACTTCAAGGTTATCTGAAATTTCTGAATTGTTAGCTATTGTCATGACTTTTGAAGAATTTTAAATAAAGAAAGTAATTTTAGTATTCAGTCATCTATTTAGATTTTAATTTATAAACTCAAGTGCTTATATTTATTAGAAAAGCAGAATACTCCCTCATTCTTAGCAATTTATAATAATAAAGGAGTATTTAGATTTAGCCTTTGATAAGACTCTGAGTAACATCAATTTCCCAATTAGGCTGAACTACTGGA
Organism: Snowella sp. SOY_38_metabat_116; assembly: GCA_031396835.1. Classification (GTDB taxonomy): domain Bacteria; phylum Cyanobacteriota; class Cyanobacteriia; order Cyanobacteriales; family Microcystaceae; genus Snowella. The sequence goes on along the minus strand of JANNLO010000229.1, from coordinate 3,014 downwards.
ATAGAAGTTTTTGTATTGCTGAAATCGATCGACTTGAGATCAACAGCAAAAATATTATTGTTGAATTGGCTGAAAAAACGAAGAATTAAGTTTTGATGATCACGGATAATTCCATATTGGGTGTATTCAAAAGCTTCATCAGCAGAAGTTCCTGAAGAAGTAATTTTAGTTGAGCCAATAGGCATTGCGCAATTCTGTAAAATACGAGCGGCTAAACCTACGGCTTCTCCTAAATTTTGGGGAGCATACTGAGTAGTAGATTGTTGTAAATACCAGGTACGAATAAAGCGATTAGGGGAGACATAATCTCCTGGCATTCCTAATAGTCCACTACCATTAACTTGACCTCCCCACATTTGATTGGGGCTATTAGTTAAACTTAAGGGGAGATAATTGACCAGATTATTAAGATGCCAAGGATACGGTGGAGTATTAGTCATCACACCGTTATCACTGATATAGGTTTGTAATTCGCCATTAGTATATTCAATGATTAAACTTTTTCCTGACGAATCAGTAGCGATGTAGTGCATCAAAACTTGAAGTTTAGGATCTAAATCGCTGGCTGGAATAACCGTGACAGAACTTAAAGCTTGTTGAAGAGTTGTAATATCATCAAAATTACCTAATGCCCAATCTACTAAGTCAATATTGTAGATAGCTGGTTTCTCAGAAGAAGCGGATTCAGAGGAAGGATATTGAGCATCGGCTAACCATAATGCACCAATCGATAATCCTTTTTCATTTAGCCCATCTGCGGACTTTTGCATTCCACTTAAATTAGCTTGCATTCCAACATAGCCATATTTATTCTGCCATTGTAAAGGATTACTTTGAGGAGGAGTACTAGGAAAAGATTGCCCGCGTGGAACGACAGTTACTTGGGTGTTAAGTTCGACATTAAAATCCATTGTTCGAGCAGAAATTTTGTAAGTCGTGTTGGCGTTAGCGGAAAAAAGAGAAAAATTTGTACACATGACGTTATTCGTAGTTAAGAGTAAATGAATTAAGAATGTAAGAGGTAGTTTTGATGATCGCCAGATAAATTTTAAAGGAGCGATCGCGTTAGAGTTTCTAATCTCTACTAATAAGACGTTTCAAGAAAGTATTTTGTGAAATTCTTTTTTGAGTAGAATTATCAGGAAAGGATTTGCGATCGCCGTTTGATTTGTCAGCCTCTACCAACAAGCAGATCAAACGAAAATTAGCAACAGCTAAATTAATACAAGTTTGGGAATAAGCAGATTAGCCACAGGACTGCCAAGCCCAGTAAATGAGTTGTAGTAACTCGTACCTTTTGCTGAGGGAATATCCGTAATCTGCTGCGTTGATTGATTGACAGTATTGCCAATTAAGTTAAACGCTTCTGTATTAGCTAAAGAATAGAGTTTCGGCAGAGTTTGGCTAAAACCATCTAGGGGCGTTTTATCAGAGAGAGCGCGACCCTGATTAGCAAGACTGATTAAGGCGGCCCAAGAAGGCGTAGAAATACTAGTTCCCCAGGCATTTCCCCAGGGTGAACCACCAAAGGAATAGTTCGTGCCACCCGACTTGAAATTAGTAGCGATCGTGTTGATGTAAGAGTCGTAAACCGCAACACCTGAAGTTTCCGCACCATTGAATCCCACATCGGGAGCCGTGCGCCCAGCCGTACTCACTGGATTAACCAAATTCGACGTATTAGGAATATATTGCTGATAGGAAGGTTGGGCCTGAGTCGTATCAACCCCGCCACCCGACTGGAAAGTTTTAGCGGTCGTCTGCATGATACCGCCGTTAACTCCTTGTTCCGACAGGTGACGACCACCATTACCTATTTTTAATTGAGAATAACCAACTTCTATCACCTGGGGATTAGCGAATAAACCCTGTTCACCGCTATTGCCAAAGTCGCCGCTAGAAGCAAGGTAAGTAACATTGGGAGCGTAGGGAACACCATTCAAACTCGTAGCACCAAAACTGCTAGTTACCACCGAAGGAGCCTTGACTCCAGGAACATTCCAATTTGCAATCAGATTGAGGGCCGCGTTGGGACTCTCACTCGCCAACTCAATGACAACGATATTAGCCATCGGTGCTAGAGCATGAACCCACTCAATATCTTGAGGAACTTCTGTGGGGTCTGCATTTACAGGAGTCTGAGGTGGATAATTAGTGCTACCGTTTTCATCAAGCTTGAGAAATACTGGCCCACTTGGCTTGTCAAAGTTGTTAAGACCGAACGCCCGATCAAATTGAGCTAAGTCACTATTACCAAAGTTCGGATCACTACTACTGACAAAAGCCGAACTGTCACCAATAGCCAGAATTGCAACAGTTTGTCCCGTTCCATTGCCTTGGATACCACCTTTAAACATAACCTTGTCAAACCCATAGGCTTGAGCTATCTGCTTCGGCGAGTAAGTCATGGCAAAGTTGTAATATAACTTCTGATTATTCGTCCCTGTTATTTGCAGCATGAGCGGGTCGTTCAATCCACCGACACTGACTGCGGGCTTTCCGCTAATTGTCACTGAGTTTGATTTTGTTGACCATTGAATTGTCAGTCCAGCGACATCAGCTTGATTATCTGGTGTTAAGTTGCCCGTATTTTGGTCAATACCATTAACATTTCCACCCTTGCCATAGATCAAACCAGGTACTGGAGCTTGAGCATTGACAGCCGATGCGAGGGTATCGCTACCAGACAATTGCGTTACTAGCGCGACTGAACTGACGGCTCCATTGCTGAAGGAAATTTTGGCGTTGTACGGCTGGTTCAAAATGCCTAGTGGCAGCACTAATGAGTTTTTTCCTAGTGCCGAACTATCACCAGATTGGCTGAAACTCATATTTGAAGAAACCGTTCCCTGAAAAGCGGACTCTGATGGTTTTACAAAGAAATGATATACCACTGTATCTGATCTGCTTGGATTAGTTGCATCTGTCGCAAGAAACACCACATTGTACTGTCCAGAGGCAGTAGGAGTTGAGCCATTGACGCTTGCCACCAGAAAACTGGATGCGTTTTGAAT
>JANNLO010000026.1:0-3913 GCA_031396835.1 Snowella sp. SOY_38_metabat_116 | reverse complement strand
TTCAGGCAAGCGATCCTATTAAACCTATTTTTAAAAACCCCTCATCATAACATATTATATTTATGCAAGAGGTCTAATATACACAAGCACTCTTTGTTGTAAACGAACACCATCATTTTCTCCTCGATTAATAACTAATCGTAAAGAGGGATAAAGAATCTCTGCTACGTTAGCAGGAAATGTCCCTTTTTTAGCAATAACTGGTGCTTCAGTTGTATTTTCCATAAAGACTCCTTTTTAGGGTTGATTAAATAGAGTAGTGACATTAAAGTTTTCAAGTATTTCTTTGGAAATTCCAGGTTTAATAATAGTCTTATCAATGATTGACTTATTATTGTTCAACAACTTTTCAAATATATCTTGATAACTTAGAATCGGTTGATTAAGTATTATCTGAATTTTTCTATCATCTTGTATATTTTTTATAAATCCAACTGCTACTAAAACCTCAAATCCACTTGCATCGGTGTAGTAAGCAGAAACCATCATGTCATGAGCAAAAAGTTCAGAATATTCTAAGAGACAATTTATGGAGTTTGTATTTGGGTCTTTTTGGATAGATAAAATACGAGGAAGATTAGATCTTCTGAGTTTTTCATATTCATCAAAAGCTTTGTATAAAGCCCTAAATAAAGTAGCAAGGGTTAGAATTGCAATGCTTAATAAAATTAAAATCCAGTAAAGAGGAATCAGAGTCTTCCCTGTGACAATCGTAAAAAAAATAGTGGCAACAAAACCTAAAAAACCATACCAAAAGGTTTGAATTTCCAGAAAACTAGAACCGATAAGTCCCCAAAAAGTTGTTTTTATAAGTCTATTATAAGAGCAAGAGACTGATTACTAAAACCAGTCCCTCAAATCCCATAAATTTATTCTACACCCTCAATCCGATCCTCAACCTCCTGATACAACTGCTGTAAACGGTCCAGATTTTCTTGAGAAGTTTCCCAATAACCGCGACCATTTACCTCCAACAAAGTCCCCACCATCTTACGGAAAGAGTTGGGATTCAAATCCATCAAACGCTTACACATCTCAGGATCATCAATAAAGGTAGTATTCACATCCTCATAAACCCAATTATCCACAGCCCCCGCCGTCGCACTCCAGCCCATCGTATTGACCAGACGCTTCGATAATTCGCGTACTCCCTCATAACCGTGAGACAACATTCCCTCATACCATTTGGGATTGAGCATCTTGGTTCGCGCATCCAGACGCACGGTTTCCGAAAGCGTCCGTACTTGAGCATTAGCCGTTGTCGTATCCGCAATATAGGCCGCAGGTTTTTTGCCATCTTCTCGCAGAGTTGCGACAATTTTCGTTGGATCTGAATCGAAATAATGGGAAACGTCGGTTAAGCTGATCTCGGAAGAATCTAGATTTTGGAAAGTAGCATCGGCTGTTTTTAAAGCCCGCTCAAACATCCCCCGACTTTCTGCCATCATGCCAGGATTATCGGAATCAAAAGAGAAAGATTTGCGTTTGAGATACATTTCCTGCAATTCCGATTCATCTTCCCAGGTACTATTTTCTACCGCTAAATTGACATTAGAAGAATAGGAACCAGAGGCATTAGAGAAAATCCGAGTGGCAGCTTGACGAAGATTAATGCCCATTTCAGCCGCTTGCTCTAGGGCGTGTTTACGGACAAAGTTCATTTCCAAGGGTTCATCGGCTTCGGCGGCCATTTTCACCGCTTGATCCAACAAATTCATTTGGTTAATGAATAGATCACGGAAAACGCCTGAACAGTTGACGACCACATCTATGCGGGGACGACCCAATTCTTCGAGGGAAAGTAACTCTAATTTGTTGACACGACCCAGGGCATCGGGCATGGGTTTAACCCCGACCATCCACATAATTTGAGCTAAGGATTCGCCGTAGGTTTTGATGTTATCGGTTCCCCACAGCACACAGGCGATCGTTTCGGGATAATTGCCGCCATTGTCGAGTTTTTGACGCTCTAATAGACGATCAACTACAATTTTGGCTGATTGTACCGCCGCGCTGGTGGGAATGGATTGGGGATCGAGGGCGTGAATATTTTTGCCTGTGGGTAAAACATCGGGATTACGAATGGGATCGCCACCTGGGCCTGGGATGAGATATTCGCCTTCTAGGGCTTTGAGCAATGCACCCAATTCGTTATCGGCACAGACCTGTTCTAGACAGAATTCCAGATATTCAAAGAGGGGTTTGAGTAAATCAGTGTCAACTTTGGTGTAACCGCAATTATGGAGAGCTTCAACCCAGGGAGCTTTTTTACCGATATTAAAGAAATTTAGCTTGGTAATCAGGTCAACTCGGCCATCTGCATCTATTTGGGCTTGAACTAAAGCACTAACCGCCTCCCGACAAGCGAGGGTGATTTGTTGCAACAGTTCGACATCTTCGAGAATTCCCCGATCACTATTTTTGTAAATGTCATCAATATTGCGTCCGATGCTACTGGCGATGATGCGAGTGAGAGATTGAAGTTTGTCTTCTTCGCGATCGAGATTGGCAATATTAACGAGGGTGGCAACAGCTTCTTCTTGAGTCGGCGGTTTCCCAATAACGTGCAGACCACAGGGAAGTAACCGAGACTCGATTTCCATCAACTTGCGATAAACTGAACCGACCACATTATCCCGTTCTTCGCTGCTTAACTCTCTTGCATCGGCATCAGGTAAGGCAATATCTTGATCAAAATTGCAGATCCGTGCCTTATCGACAATCGTATTCACAATCGGCACACCGCGCCCCGTTTCCTTCAGAGTTTGGTAAGAACCAATTAATTCACTTAATTCCTGTAAACCCTTATAAAGTCCAGCGTTTTCAGCAGGCGGGGTGAGATAGGAAATGGTGGCGGCATAACTACGGCGTTTGGCGATCGTTGCCTCACTAGGATTATTCGCCGCGTAGTAATAGAGGTTAGGAATATTGCCAATCAGGTTATCGGGGTAACATTCTCCCGACATTCCCATTTGTTTCCCAGGCATGAATTCCAGCGATCCGTGTGTCCCGAAATGGAGGACGGCATCAGCTTTCCAGATTTGATTCAAATAGGTGTAATAAGCGGCAAAACCATGATGGGGACTGGCAGAACGGGAGAATAATAAGCGCATGGGATCGCCTTCGTAGCCAAAGGTCGGTTGAACGCCAATAAAGACATTCCCGAACGATTTTCCGTAAATCAGGAGATTTTGACCATCACTATTGAGGTGTCCAGGCGGTTTACCCCAATTGGTTTCTAAACGCTCGGAATAGGGTGTTAAACGTTCGTATTCTTCTACGGACATCCGATAGGCAATGTTTAGCTCAGGGCTGTTGTATTGCGCCTGGGCATCGTGGATCACGGCTTCCATTAACTCTTTGGCAGTTTCAGGAACACCTTCCAGGTCATAACCGTTACCCTGTAGAGCTTTCATTACTTCAAAGATGGAACCAAATACATCTAAATAGGCCGCCGTTCCTACATTTCCTTTATCGGGAGGGAAACTAAAGACGGTAATGGCAACTTTTTTATCTAATTTGGGTTTTTTCCGTAAATTGACCCATTTCAACGCTCGTCCCGCGATCGCCTCAATCCGATCCTGTAATGCGATCGCTTTTCCTGTAAAACCATCCCGACCAGAGAGAATAATCGGTTCAATGGCTCCATCTAGTTCAGGAATGGCAATTTGTAGCGCAACCTGGATGGGATGTAAACCCAAATCACTCTCTTCCCACTCTTCCGTCGTTTGGAAAACCAAAGGCAACGCACACATATAAGGTCTGTTGAGACGTTTCAACGAATCGATCGCCTTGGGATGATCTTGCCGAGCAGGGCCACCGACTAAAGCAAAACCTGTCAAAGAAACTGCCGCATCCACGATCACCATCGGTTCAACGCCCTTAATACTCCTGTCCCAGAAAAATTCTTCAA
>JANNLO010000150.1:0-17406 GCA_031396835.1 Snowella sp. SOY_38_metabat_116 | reverse complement strand
CCGTCGTTTTGTTCCCAAGTCAAAGATAGTAGTAGAGGCTTTGTTGAGGATGGCTGTCCAATATTTGGTCTCGTCTGTTCATCTCCGCAATTATTTTGCTCACTGCTGTTATTGTACGTCTTGAATACGCAAAAGGCTGTATAATTCGGCGATCGCCTGTAAACTATAACATCACTACATCTATAGGACTACCTCACTTTTTATCTTTTTTTATTGCTTAAATTCTATCTTAAATGTTTAAATCCTATAAATATTGACTCTGGACTAAAATTTTAGACAACAAAAGACATCAAGTATTTATATTTATTCAAGATTAATTGCAAAAAAGACTTCACAAAACTATATATTTGACTATTAAATAAATAAGCTCAAATAGCTTACAGAATCAGGATTATAGGTTTTTTAGTAAGAATTTTTGTGAAAATAAAATAATATTTTTTAAGATAATCTTAGTTTTTTTCAGAATTAAGTCACAGGGATCACTAAAAATTTTAATAAAGATTTAAGATTTCTAACGAATTGGTTTAAAACGATAGAGTTGATCTACAGTATGAGTATTCTATATAGGATTAATTTATGATTTTTTTGCAGATTAAAATTTGTCAAAAAATGTATCTAATTAGGTAGATGTAATTAATTATTAAATGTTTCAATGATGGTGGGATAGCTTTATGGCCTACAACGCACAAACAAAAGGACATGATTAACAAATAAATTTAGACTCTAATTATTCAACTTATTTTTAAAACAGACATTAATTTATGAACAGTTTTCACATCTAATTTATTGCTCGATGATTTCTGAGTATGTTTGTGGATCTGCTGATTAAGTCGCTTAATTAATATCTAAAATTTAGAGCAAGTTTGAAGTAAGAAATAAAAGAATAAAGGTGACAAACTATGTCAGATTCCCTCATTAATAATCAAGAAGACGCTTTTTTTGACTCTCTATTAGAGTATTTGGGAAACACGCGAGGCTTTGATTTTACTCAATTTAAACGGAACACTTTAAAACGACGTATTCTCAAACAAATGGGCGATCGCGGAGTGAAAAACTTTAACGATTATCGAGATTATTTAGAAGTGCATCCAGATGAATTTCAATCACTTTTTAATACTATTTTAATTAATGTTACAGCTTTTTTTCGAGATAGTAATGCTTGGAATTATCTGCAAGAAGAACTGCTGCCAGCAATGTTAAGTGCAAAGGGTGAAAATGAGCCAATTCGTTGCTGGAGTGCTGGTTGTGCATCGGGTGAAGAAGCTTATACGATCGCGATTATCTTAGCAGAAATTTTGGGAATAGAAGCATTTCAAAAACGAGTCAAAATCTTTGCAACAGATATAGATGAAGACGCTTTAAGTGAGGCACGTCAAGCTAATTATACAGCGAAACAAATAGAAGTAATTCCGCCAGAACTTAGAAATAAGTATTTTGAAAAAATTGGGGATAACGAATTTATTTTTCACCCAGATCTTCGACGAATGTTAGTCTTTGGTCGTCATAATTTATTTAAAGATGCACCGATTTCTCACATAGATTTGTTGACTTGTCGCAACACTCTCATGTATTTCAACGTAGAAGCTCAAAAATTTATCCTCAATCGTTTTCATTTTGCGATGAATGTAACAGGGTTTCTTTTCTTAGGAAAAGCCGAAATGTTATTGACTTATGGGGATTTATTTGCCATTATTAATCCTCAATACCGTGTTTTTAAATGTGTTCCTAAAAAGTTAGAATTGGAGCAAACAATAAAACTATTTCAACCTTATCTCACTGAGGACAAAGTGGTAAATCATCATTGGCAACTACAAGAATTAGCTTTTGAGTCGGCTTTAAATGCTCAATTTATTGTCGATCAACACGGAGATTTAATAAGAACAAATCATTCTATCCGTGACCTTTTTAATTTGTCAGTTCATGATTTAGGTAAACGAATTTATGATTTAGAACTTTCTCATCGACCTGTTGAACTTAAAGAATTAATTGGTCAAGTTTATCGAGAAAAAAGCTCTTTAACAATCAAAGATATTTTTTATGAATTAGCTGATGGTTCCCAAAAATATTTAAACATTAATATTAATCCTTTAACCCAAATGGATCAAAATTTAATAGGTGTTAATATTACCATTACCGATGTTACTGAATCGTGGAAACTACGCCAACAAGTAGAAGAAGTTCATCAGAGACTAGAAAAAACAAATGAGGAACTAAAAAGAACAAATCAACAACTGCAAACAACTAACGAAGAACTAGAAACGACAAATGAAGAGATCCAATCTACTAATGAAGAACTAGAAACGATCAATGAAGAATTACAATCTACTAATAGTGAACTGGAATTTGTTAATCAAGAAGTCCGTCAAAAAACAGAAGAATATAATCAAGCTAATAATTTTTTGAATGCGATTTTACTTTCTCTTCGGGGTGCTATTGTCGTCATTGATCGTGAATCAAAAGTTTTGGCATGGAGTCAAAAAGCAGAAGAAATGTGGGGTTTGCGAGCTGAAGAAGTGCAGAACCAATCTATTTTTAGTCTAGATTTTGGATTACCGCTTGATCAAATTACAGAACCCATTCAGAACTGTTTAAATAATACTAAAGATCAACAAAATTTAATCTTGCCTGCTATTAATCGACGCGGAAAAAATATCAATTGTCGTTTGAGTATTGATGCTTTATGGAATATTAATAAAGAAAAATTTGGCGTTATTATTATTATGGAAGAAGTGATACCAAATTAAACTAAAAACAGGGCAGATGACTCAACCCCCGCCTTCGGCTTCCCCTTTCAAAGGGGGTCAGGGTATCCATGCAAGATCAAGTGCAACATAATCAAATTAATTTGGTATGACATCTCCATCAATAATTGGTAAGTAATTTAGAAATTATTACTGCTCAATATTATTCAAAAACTGAATTTTCTAAGTCAATTTTTCCTTCAACCAAGATAGCGAATTTGATCTGTCCGAATATTTCTTTCTTTCAACACCGCGATAATTTGACTATTAGCCTCAGGAAAAGGAAACTGATCAAGTTCATCCAATTTCACCCAACGAACTTCATCACATTCAATAGTTTGAGGTTTTCCACTTAAATAACGGCAAAGATGAACATGAAGAGTCACCCGAAAATGAGTATAAATATGATCAATCGTGATTAAATTTTCTCCAACTGCGATCGCAATGCCAATTTCTTCTAAAACTTCTCTTTCAACACACGCTTCAACAGTTTCATTCCCTTCAATTTTACCGCCAGGAAATTCCCAAAAACCTCCAAACCATCCACCTTCAGGACGGCGATCTATCAAAATTAAGCCTTCGTCGTTGAAAATAACAGCCACACCAATGCGTTTATGGGGAAGAAGAGCAGACATTTTAGATTAATTTCAAGCTGAGAAAAATTATTCGGTTTCATTAACACTTTGCAATGAGTGAAATGACTGTTCAAAACCCATTCTTTGTTCGGCATTACGAAGGAAATAACCACTCATCATCGCAGAAGCTAAAAGTCGGCCCAAATGCTCACGACTGGTATTGACAGTAATACCAAAATGTTCAGATGGTAGATTGCCTAATAAACCAATAATATTTCTTTCCATCACCTGAAACACTTCCTGCGATTCTGGTCTGGATAATTGTGCGATCGTGTCGGGAGTTAAGGTCTGGACATAATTCCAAAGACTTTCTCCAATTTCATTTTCGTTGCTAAATAAATTTTGTTGACGATGGGATTCAGGGTTCACGGTTTTGGCTCCTTTTGATGATGTTTCTTATTTTTAAAATACCCATTCAAAGAACAAGAATCTTCAAGTTGTTCATTGAGTTTTATTCGTTGTTTTAATGTAACAAAATTTAAATATCACAGTGAGTAGTTAGAACCGAACTTTTGATTCGCATTCTCCCACCTTAGCTTAAATTTTTGCTCAAAAAAAGGGGTGTGACCCCTCTTGTCAAATTCAAGATAGATCAAAATAGCTTATTCTTCAGTGGCCGCGATCGCCAAATCTTCATCTCCATCTTCCAAAGCAGAGGGAACATCAAGATCCTCAAGATCAATCACCTCTTCTTCTTCAAGATTACGGCCTTCTGCTATGGCGAGTAACTTGAGACGATATTTTTCTGCCATTTCTTCCGCTTGGGCATAAACTGATTCACGGTCTTTGAGCATTGCACCTGGTTCGGGTTCAAGCTGCTTGGTAGAAAGGGAAATTCGACCTCTTTCGGCATCAAGATCAATAATCATCACCTTAAGCTCATCATTAACCTCAAAAACACTGCTGGGCGTATCGATATGATCATGGGAAATCTCGGAAATGTGGAGTAATCCGCTAACTCCGCCGATATCAATAAAGGCTCCATAGGGTTTAATGCCGCGCACAGAACCAATCACGACTTGACCAACTTCTAAACCGTTCATCTTACGCTCAACCAAGGCACGACGATGACTCAAAACTAAGCGGTTTCTTTCTTCATCCACTTCCAAGAATTTTAAAGGCAAATCTTCGCCGAGTAAATCTTCTTTTGCCTCACGAACACTGATATGAGAACCAGGAATAAAACCTCGTAATCCTTCAATACGAACTAAAGCACCACCACGATTAGTCGCAAAAACATTAGAACGAACCGTGGCATCCTCTGCCTGAAGTTGACGAACCCGTTCCCAAGCTCGCATATATTCAATACGGCGAATGGAAAGCGTAAGTTGTCCATCTTCGTTTTCATCGGTCAAGATAAAAAATTCGCGGGTTTCATTAGCTTGCAGAACTTCATCTGGATCATCCACCCGATTGATAGACATTTCTTGGATGGGAATGTAGGCGGCTGTTTTCGCACCAATGTCAATTAATGCGCCCCTAGATTCCATGCTAAAAACTGTTCCTGCAACGATATCACCTGGGCTAAAATGATAATCATATTTGTCGAGCAATGCAGCAAAATCTTCGTGTGTAAAACCAATATTTTTTGAAGTTGTTGTTTTTTGACTAATCATGTACGTTTTAAGTCCTAAACCCTTAATCTCCGCTTTTTTATTCTTGATGCCTCCTGTTACTATACAGTAAGAGATTGAGCAATGTTCATCAATCTAGTCAGGACACAGACTCTTCATTATAAAGGAAGTATTCCCTTCTTGACTATGTAAAGATTCTTTTATAAGGTGAATCAGTTTAAAAGTATTTGTAGCAGAAACGGTGTGTTTAATCTCAAAATTTCTAATTAATGCTCTTCAAAAAAAATAAACTAATGTGCAGGGATTACCGTGATTTTGTAGAATAGAAATCTGGGTGTGTGAGATTTTCCCATGTCCTGCTGTTCAATTCGCAACGCTGAAACGACTTTTATGCTTTCTCAATCTCTTATCAGTCAGGCTGTAACCAATAATGGCTCTAATAAAGTTTGTCCCCAGTCTTCAGCTTGTCGTTGGCGCGGATTAATCGAAACATACCGTCCTTATCTTCCTGTTACTGCCGATACGCCTGTTATTACTCTTTTAGAAGGAAATACTCCTCTTATTCCCGCTCCCGCGATCGCGTCTCAAATTGGTCGGGATGTCAAAGTTTTTGTTAAATATGATGGTTTAAACCCGACTGGCAGTTTTAAAGACCGAGGTATGACGATGGCTATTTCTAAGGCCAAAGAAGCAGGAGCCGAAGCCGTTATTTGTGCAAGTACAGGTAATACTTCAGCCGCAGCCGCAGCCTATGCACGTCGAGCGGGAATGCGGGCTTTTGTTTTGATTCCTGATGGTTATGTTGCCTTGGGTAAATTAGGTCAAGCTTTAATGTATGGCGCAGAAGTGATTGCAATTAATGGCAACTTTGATGAAGCTTTAACTGCCGTGCGGGGTTTATCAGAAAATTATCCCGTTACTCTGGTTAATTCAGTCAATCCTTACCGTTTGGAAGGACAAAAAACTGCCGCGTTTGAAGTGGTGGATGTGTTAGGAAATGCTCCCGATTGGCTTTGTATTCCTGTGGGCAATGCGGGCAATATTACGGCTTATTGGATGGGATTTTGTCAATATCTAGAATTAGGAAAAAGCGATCGCCTCCCCAAAATGATGGGATTCCAAGCCGCAGGAGCCGCTCCTTTTATTGCTGGTCAACCGATTCCTAATCCTGAAACGATCGCGACGGCTATCCGTATTGGGAATCCCGCTAACTGGGAAAAAGCTTGGGCGGCATCGAAAGCTAGTACAGGAGAATTTAATGCGGTAACTGACACAGAAATTCTCGCGGCCTATCGTCTTTTGGCGAACCAAGAAGGAATTTTTTGTGAACCTGCGAGTGCGGCTTCGGTGGCGGGTTTATTAAAGGTGAAGGATCAAGTTCCGACGGGGGCAACGGTGGTTTGTGTATTGACGGGTAATGGTTTAAAAGATCCTGATTGTTCGGTTTCCCATAGTGATAATCAAGTGAAGTCTGGCATTAAACCTAATATTGACGAAGTTGCTAAAGCAATGGGATTTTAGTTTTTTTCTGTTTCACAGATCTTTTTTAGATTGTGTAGAAAATTGAGATTTTTGCTTTAGACTATTTACGAGAGTGAATAATCTCTTACGATATAAAATATGGCGTTTGAGTGGGATGAGAAAAAAGCCGCCGCTAATCTTAAAAAACATGGCGTTGACTTCGAGGAAGCGAAAACCGTTTTCGACAACCCTCTAGCAATTATCTTTTCCGATGAGTTACATTCTATTAACGAGCAGCGAGAAGTTATTATCGGTCACTCTCGGCGAAATCGATTACTTTTAATTGTCTTTACGGAACGATATCCTAAAATTCGTATTATTACTGCCCGTCTAGCTACTTACCAAGAGCGTAACGATTATGAACGAAATATCATTTGACTCTACTAATTCTATTGATAATCTTAATGATGATATTCTTCCTGAATATGATTTTGATTATCGTCAGGCTAAACCTAATCGCTTTCTTCCCCAAAATGAAGAACAACGGTTAAAAGTTGTTGTTTTGGATGAAGATGTTGCTAAGGTATTCAAAACACCTGAGTCCGTTAATAAAGTTCTCAGAGCCTTAATTGAATCTATGCCATCATAATTGTTCGGTTTCCCATAGTGATAATCGAGTTAAGTCTGGGATTAAACCTGATATTGATGAAGTTGCTAAAGCAATGGGCTTTTAGCGTTTGTTTCTATCCACCAAAAGGTAAATATCTATTTTGTAATGTGATCGTAAGGTATGGCAATCTAAAATTATTTTTCTTGTAAATCTATGAATTTATGTTAAAGATTAATCTCGAAACTTTTGATCTAAACCAACTTCCAGAAACGGAAGATGATTTTTTTGAGTTCAAATCGACTTCGGTTGTCTTTGATAAATCGGGTGAACTTAAAAAAAATTTAAAGGAATTTAAAAACAAGTTAACCTGTGCAGTGTCAGGATTTGCAAACTCTGGAGGCGGATGCTTCGTTGTTGGTGTTGATCGTAATGGTAATGCTGATAATGGGTTGCCCTTAAAGATTGAAAGACAAGATTTACGAGACTGGGTTGATCAAATTATTAAAGAAGTAGAACCAATCCCACGATATGAAATTAAGCTAATACAAGATTCAGAAGAAAGAGGAGTAATTAAGCCAGATTCAGTCGTTTTAATTGTTGCTGTTCACGAAAGTCATGTTGGCCCACACATGGCTCCAGACAACCATTATTACATTCGAGCAGGCGCTCATACAGTTAGAGCGAAACATTTCATCGTTGATGCTATTTGGGCTAAGAGACATTTTTCAAAACCGCGATTAACGCATCTATTTCGATTGAAACCAGACCAAGAAGGAAGTGGAACTATACAGCTTGGGATTCTGGCAATTACTACTTCACCAGCAATTGATGTCAAGATTAATATTTCACCTTTACCTGAATTGATGAAGAATTGTTTTAATCTTTTTCCTCTTAATTTATCTGTTGTTGATCAGAGTAATCCTTTCTTTTTTGATGTGACAATTTACTCAAAAGCACATTTTGGAAATGATGTATATCTTGAAATAGATTATTGCGATCTTGCGGGAAATACTTACACTTATAAAACTAAACTTGTCGTTGAAGGCTCAGTTCAACCAAAAACTTTTGGAAATGATAATCTTGCAAAGATTGTCACTAATCTTGAATTGATCAACAGATCCCTAAAAGAAATTACAATTTCACGAGAGGCTATTTCTAAACCCAATATTGTATTATCTAAGCCGACAGAGAAAGTTTTTTTGAAATTAGAAAAAATGATTCCTGAACTTTTGGCAAATATGAAGGAAGATTTACTTGAATACCCATTTGCACGAGAGTTTATTATTATGTATAAGGGAAATAATTATAATGGTGATGAAAATAATTTAATTCTTGCTTATTGTTTTGAAGATCATTCTTTTTTAAGAAATAAACTAAGGCTTTTAGAAAATCATCAACTTATTTATGAAATCACTTATAATTCCGTTCCTCGTTTTGTTATGTCAGAGGAATTAGCTAATTACTTGTTGGATAGTCAGTTAGAGTAGCAAAAATTTCTTAACAATAATTTTTTTGATGATATTTCTAAAAGTCTAAGCTATCACTTATTATAAATAATTTATAGCTCCATTCTACTAAAAAAAGATTATCAAAAGTAAAAAAAATTATATTTTATCTAATTAAAATGGAAATCCAACTTAATCGCTATATTGAAATTACTCCTAACATCAGAAGCGGTAAACCTTACATTGCAGGTCGGCGTATTACTGTTGCAGATATTGCGATCGCCTATTTGCGGTTAGGACAATCCTTAGAAGAAATTGCAGGGGAATATGACCTTACTCTGGCAGAAGTTTATACTGCGATCGTCTTTTATTACGATAATAAAACCGCTATAGATGAAAGTATTCGAGCGTCAGAAGCTTTTGCCGAATCTCTGCGTCCTCAAAATCCTTCTTTATTGCAAGAAAAAATTAAAACCTTGAAAAATGTCACCACGAATTCGTTATCACCTCGATGAAAATGTTCCCAGGGCGATCGCGTTTTTGGGTTGCTCGATTTAACACGGTTCTAACCAGACTGAAAACTAAAATTATATTGGAAGGTAGAAAAATTCAATTGGTAGAAAAAATGAAAACCTTAACTCCCCATCCTAAAAAATTTACTAGAGAAACCTATCATAAAATGGCTGAATTAGCTATTTTTCAAGAAAGCGATCGCCTAGAATTAATTAAAGGAGAGATTATTGAGATGTCACCAGTCGGATTAAGACACGCATCTTGTGTGAAAAAATTAAATTATTTATTGACAAAAAAATTAGGTGATCAGGTTATTTTAAGTGTACAAGACCCAATTCAATTAACAAATAATTCTGAACCTCAACCTGATTTAGTTGTCTTAAAATATCGTCCAGACTTTTATGCTAATGAACATCCACATCCTGAAGATATCTTACTTTTAATTGAAGTTTCCGATAGTAGTATTGACTATGATAAAAACGTCAAAATCCCCCTTTATGCTGAAAATCAAATTAGTGAAGTTTGGTTGGTTAATCTCAATGATAATTGTGTAGAAATCTATCAAAAACCTTATCAGAATTATTATCAAAGTATGCAAAAATTATCATCTATAAATAATACTATTTTAAGTAATTTTCCCAAGATTGAAATTCAAATCTGTGAATTATTTTAATCACTTTACTCTCATTTGATGCGATTACACAGTGCCACTTGGCGATCGCGCTTTTTTTGTTTTGTAAACTGTTTTTCAATACTTTTAGATAGGACAAATCTTGCTCAGGAAATCGCTACACTGTCATAATAGAGCCTACAGATTCTACTTTTCTCTTGCTTTGTAATCATGTCCAATCAAGTTATTGAAATCCTTTCTGCTGAAGAGATTCGACGCACGATTACTCGCCTTTCTTCCCAATTAATTGAAAAATCGGGAGATCTTTCCAAATTGGTTCTCTTGGGCATTTATACTAGAGGAGTGCCTTTGGCTTATCTGATTGCTCAACAAATCGAGATGTTGGAACAGATAAAAGTTCCCGTCGGCGCGATCGATGTTACTTTTTATCGGGATGACTTGGATCGCATTAAAACACGAACTCCCGCCAAGAGTAAAATTCCCGTTGATTTAACTGGAAAAACAGTTGTTTTAGTGGATGATGTGATTTATAAAGGACGAACGATTCGGGCAGCTTTGAATGCAGTGACAGAGTATGGCAGACCTCAAGTAATTCGTCTTTTGAGTTTGGTTGATCGCGGCCATCGAGAATTACCGATTCATCCTGATTTTATTGGTAAAAAACTGCCTACAGCCTCAGAGGAACAGGTGAAAGTTTATCTCCAAGATTTTGATGGACGGGATGCAGTGGAATTAATCAAATAACCTGTCGGGAAAAATTGCGATCGCCCTGAATTTAGATTTGATCTCAAATTTTGATCGCCTCAAATTATATTTACCTTGAATTAATCTTTACTTTTAATTGTTATCTTACAGATAATTTCTTGACTTTTCTATGAATCAATTCTTTAAACAAATATTTGCAAGTTTAATTGGTACGATCGCGGCTTTGATGTTAACAGTAACTATTGGAGCTAGTGGATTAATTATCTTCTTTTTATTACTAAGCCAAGATGGCACTCCAGCAGTCAAAGATAAAACAGTTTTAGTATTTGATCTAGCAACCAAAATTCGGGATACGGAACCTACAATAACGCTAACTCAAGCTTTTAATCAGGAAGATCAGTTAACTTTAACTCTAAATCAAGTTCTTAAAAATATTGATAAAGCCCGTCAAGATCCGCGTATTACAACTATTTTTTTGGATGGCCGCACCTCAATTGGAACAAGAGGTTATGCAACTTTAACTGAAATTAGACAAGCTTTAGAGGCATTTAAAAAAGCAGGCAAGAAAATTATTGCTTATGGAGTGGATTGGAATGAAGCCGATTATTATTTGATTTCGATCGCCGATGAAATAATTTTAAATCCCATTGGCATGATGGAAATAAATGGTTTTGGGTCGCAACCGTTATTTTTTGCAGGAGCTTTTGAAAAGTATGGCATCGGTGTTCAGGCAGTCAGAGTGGGAAATTATAAATCGGCAGTGGAGCCCTATACCCGCGAAAATTTAAGTCCTGAAAATCGTCAACAATTAGAAACTTTAATTGGTGGGATTTGGCAAAACTTTATTACCACCGTCGCAAGCAGTCGGAAAATTTCTCCTAATCAAATTCAAGCGATCGCGGACAATCAGGGTCTTTTATCCGCTAAAGAAGCTAAAAATCAAGGATTAATTGATCAAGTTAGCTATTGGGATGAAGTGTTAGTAAAACTGACCAGTTTATCGGTCAAAGAGGAGCAAACTTTTCGACAAATTGACCTCGCCAATTATAGTGATGTTACGGTTAAATCTGTTCCTGAAAAAAATTCGGCTAATAAAATTGCGGTTGTTTATGCAGAAGGTGCGATCGTCAATGGGGATGGGACTTTTGAGACAGTCGGCGGCGATCGCTTTTCGAGAGAATTACGCAAGATCCGCAATGATGACGAGGTGAAAGCCGTTGTTTTACGAATTAATAGTCCAGGCGGAAGTGCCACCGCGTCCGAAATTATTTTGCGAGAAATTCAGTTAATTAAAGCCAAAAAGCCCGTAATTATTTCAATGGGAGACGTGGCCGCATCGGGAGGTTATTGGATCGCAACAGGCGGACAACATATTTTCGCTGAACCCAACACTATTACGGGATCGATCGGGGTTTTTAGTTTGCTCTTTAATACGGAAAAAATCGGCAATAACTTTGGTTTAACCTGGGATACGGTCAAGACAGCTAAATTAGCAGACCTTAGCACCAATGTTCGCCCTAAATCAGAGCCAGAAATCGCCATTTATCAACAAACTGTCAATAAAATTTATGATCTTTTTCTCGATAAAGTTTCCCAATCCCGAAAAATTCCCAAGGAAAAAGTCGCTGAAATTGCCCAAGGTCGGGTCTGGTTGGGTACAGAAGCCCAAAAAATTGGCTTAATCGATGAAATCGGTGGTCTCAATGCCGCGATCGCCTATGCAGTAGCCCAGACAAATTTGGGTCAAGATTGGGAAATTGCAGAGTATCCCCAGAAAAAGAGTTTAGAAGCGACAATTTTACGCAAATTGTTTAATATCCAAGCCTTTGCTGAAGTGAATCCTAGCGATCCTTTGACCGTAGAATGGGAAAAATTTAAGCAAGAATTAGGCATTTTGCAAACCTTTAATGATCCTAAATCAATCTATGCTCGTTTACCTTTTAATTGGATTTTTAATTAGTCATTCATATTAACGATTACAAAAATGCTAACAACCCTTTGGGCGACCGTCCGTAACGGAAAAATTGAACTATTAGATTTAACCGAACTTCCAGAAGGGACAAAAGCGATTGTTACTCTTCTGCCTGATGACGAAACAGACTTTTGGTTGCAATCTAGTCAAAGCTCATTAGATGCTATTTGGGATAATACAGAGGATGAAGTCTATGCTCAACTATTATTAAACAGCTAGAAAATTCTTTAAAATATTGGTTGGGAATACCAGCAGATTAAATACTATTAATTATCAAATGGCAAGTCAATCTAAAACTACGCTTAATCATCCTATTCTCGAAAAAAGTTTTGCCATTATTGATCAAGAAGTCGGCAAGCATCAGCTTTCGGATCAGGAATACGCGATCGCGCGTCGGATTATTCATACCACCGCCGATTTTGACTATTTGAATTTATTAACTTTTAGTCCCGATGCGATTCAGTCTGGAATCAGCGCGTTATGTCAAGGGACTCCCATTATTACCGATGTCACCATGATCAAACAAGGGATTGCGACTTTAGTTTCCAAAACTTTCCATAATCCAATTATTGCCGCTATTGATCTGGCTGAAACCGCAGAACCAGGTAAAACTCGCACGGAAACAGGTTTACTTCGTTGTTTAGCCGAACATCCCCAGGCAATTTACGCGATCGGGAATGCACCCACCGCCCTATTGGCTCTATGTCAGCAAATCCCCTATTTATCCCCAAAACCGCCTTTAATCATTGGCGCGACTGTTGGCTTTGTTTCTGTCGTTAAATCGAAAACAGCGTTAAGTCAAATCGAAATTCCCCAAATTCGAGTCGAAGGTCGTAAAGGCGGATCAACCGTGACGGCGGCGATTATTAATGCGTTGTTAATCCTTGCTTGCGAAGAAAATTACTAATCTTTACTAAAGGGCTGACCCCACCATTGCCAACATTCTTTATTAAACGGCGATCGCCACTTAAGAATTAATTCCCGTTCCCATTGTTGAAGAATTTTTTTACTCGGAACCAATGGCCAAAAAGCCGAAACCACTTTCACGTCCAAATCATAACGACGGTGCATTTCAATATATTGCAAAATATAATTTTTACAATCATGGGTTCCTTGCCAACGTTTATTAGCCGTGAGCTTGGTTTCTCCGACATAAAGTAAAAGAGGTAGAGTATTATCCATCACGAAATAGAGACAACCCTGATGATTATTTTCTAACCCAAAAGCCGTTTCCGATTGTCTCCAAAATAAGGATGAATGTAAGGTTAAAGAAAAAGGATTAATTTCATCGGGACTATGCCAAGTATTTTTCGGTAAATCAAAAAGTGTTTGTTGTTGGGTAGCTTTAGTGATTTTGACCTGTTGTTGATAATTCAAAACTCGCTCTTTCCATTGCAGGAGAGCCGTTTTATTCATGGTCAATTTAGGCGATCGCGGGACAAAATAACTGCCAGGGGAATCAAAAAGACTGAGTTGTTTTTTCACAGAAAAAGTTTAAAACCAATATTTTTTATATTGCTAAAAATATGTATTTTAGATTATGGTTTTAGTCTAAATATTAAGGGCTTGCTGAAGAATTATAATTTTTTTGCTAAATTCTCCTTTCGCATCTTTATAATAATTGCTAAAATTGTTATGAAGTCAGCATCAATCAGTAATTAATCCTAATTAAAAATTAAACTAAAAATCCATTGTTTTAAGTATCTTTTTGGCATTGAACTAATTTGCGCTTAAAAACAGTACCAAATCCTGCGGCAGTCATGGCTCCGAGAATCGTCAAGGGTTCGGGAACAGCAGCACTATCAGAAGAGCTAATAATCTGTCGAATAATTCCGTCTTGTTTATTTGTAATGTAAATTTCACCCGCTTCATCTACACCAAACCGAACATCGCTTCGGCTTTTATTAATAAGGTTTAAAAAAGTAGTTTCTTGTCCTCCATTTAATATTCTTAACTCAGAAATAATTGCCTGTTGACCATTCACTAATTGATCAGCATCAACGGAAAAGAATCGCCCATCATTAGCAAAGTCTGCAAAAATATATTTACCGACTAATTCAGGCATTGCTGAACCTCGATAAACATAGCCGCCTGCAATTGAGACTAATCCATTTATATCATGATCATATTGAGCAACAGGATAGGTGTAACCACTTTCTCCATCATTTTCAGGTAGGGGAAATAAAATATTTTGGTTATCTTTTTGGGTAACAAATGTCCCTTCTCGTTGTCCCCAACCATAGTTAGCTCCTTTTATTCCTAAATTAATTTCCTCGATAAAATTTTGACCAATATCTGCAATTAACATTTTTCCATCTCCTTCGGTATCCCAACTGAAACGATGGGGATTTCTTAATCCGTTGGCCCAAATTTCGCTTAAAGTATTCGCGTTATCATCATTAACAAATGGATTATCTATTGGAATTCCATATTGTCCATTTGCACTATTATTACCAATTGGATCAATTCTTAGAATTTTGCCAAGAGGAACACTTAAATTTTGTGCATTATTCAAAGGATCGGTGTTTCTAACGGGAAAACCATCACTTCCACCATCACCAGTCGCAACATAAAGCATTCCATAATCTGAAGAACCGATTTGAGCATTGGGATTAAAACCTATTTGACCTGTATTGTGATCTCGATAGGGTTGTTCAATTCTTAAAATTTCACGCATTGTACCCGAAAAACTATCAGAACTTGGCTGAGTTGCTGTCCATTGCCGAATAACGTCATGATGGGAACTTTCTACAATATTTCCCTGATTATTGAAAATCGGTTTAGTAAACTGAAAATCAGCCGTTTTATTGCCTTTAATTTCAGTATTAACGGTATAAAAAATACCATTTTCTTTAAAATTGGGATCAAAAGTAAAGGAGATAAAACCTTGTTGTCCATCTGTATCTAGAAAGTTTGATCCAATGATACTTTTTAGATCTAGATAGATGTTAGTATCGCTATTTTTAATAGTATAAAGTTGTCCGCGCATATCGTTAGTAAATAATCGTTTATCATTCTCGTTTGCAGAAGCTAAAAAGTTTAAACGAGGAACCCTAGAACTTCCTGTACTATTAGGAATTTGAACTATTTCTTTAAAGCTAATGGAAAAAGAAGATTTTTGAATAACTTCGGGAATCGGATTGATGGTGATTTCTGATGCTTTAGCAGGGAGATTCACAAACACGAGAGAAGATACAATGCCGATCAATGGAAGAGTTTTAGGGATTTTTGGGAAAGTAAATTTTTTATTTATTTTGTTCATTTTTTTGTTAGTTAAAGCTGGTAAACATACAGGCAAGGGGCTTAAGCCCCTTGTTATCAAAAAAAGATATTAATTACACTCAAATCTTAATCGTTAAAGTGACTAATGATCGCTTGAGCAAATTCAGAACATTTCAAAGGTGGCTCAACAGGAGGTGACATTAAGCGAGCTAAATCATAGGTAACTTCCCCATTCGCGATCGCGGTGGCAATGCCTTTTTTGATTAAATCAGCCGCTTCTTGCCAACCCATAAATTCCAACATCATCACCCCCGAAAGAATCAATGAACCTGGATTAATACGGTCTAAACCTGCGTGTTTGGGAGCAGTTCCGTGAGTCGCCTCAAAAATCGCACACTGATCCCCAATATTTGCCCCTGGCCCCATACCCAAACCACCGACGATCGCCGCAGCAGCATCAGATAAATAATCTCCATTCAGATTCATTGTCGCCAAAATAGAATATTCATCAGGACGAGTTTGGATTTGTTGGAAAATACTATCGGCAATGCGGTCATTAACCATGATTTTATCTTGCCATTGGCGATCGCCGTGAGTGTCCCAAATGGTATCAAGAACTTCTTTAACTTCTTCACAAATAATTTGCTTTTTCTCAGCCGTTAAAGCATCATAACCAGGGTCAATTTGACGAGCATTTTCTTCGATACTGATATTAGGATTTTTCTCTTTATTAGCTAAGATCCAAGATTCCCGTTCTGTCACACACGCTTCTCGAAATTCATTAATCGCAACTTCGTAACCCCAATCTCGAAAAGCTCCTTCGGTATATTTCATAATATTACCTTTATGAACCAGGGTCACTTGATTTTTGGGTTTGGGTAATTTTAAAGCTTGTTGAATTGCACGACGAACTAAGCGTTGAGACCCTTTTTTACTAATCGGTTTAATGCCAATTCCTGAATCTAAAGGAATCTGTTTTTTGCCGTGTTCTGGAGTTGCTGGAATCAGATCTGTATTCAAATAATGGATTAATTTATCGGCGATCGCAGAACCTTGTTTCCATTCAATTCCTAAATAAATATCTTCCGTATTTTCTCGATAGACGATGACCTCTAATTTTTCAGGATAGCGGTGGGGTGAAGGCGTTCCCGCATAATATCGACAAGGACGAACACAGGCATAAAGGTCAAAAATTTGACGTAGGGCCACATTCAGAGAACGAATGCCGCCACCAATAGGAGTCGTGAGAGGCCCTTTAATAGCAATCCCATATTCTTTAATTGCAGTCAGAGTATCTTGGGGTAAATATTGATAAGTCCCGTAAACCTCACAGGCTTCATCTCCTGCATAAACTTTAAACCAGTTAATCTTGCGTTTACCGCCGTAGGCTTGGGCGATCGCGGCATCAATCACAACTTCAGTGGCGGGCCAAATATCAACCCCCGTTCCATCTCCCCGAATAAAAGGAACAATGGGATCATCAGGAACATTCGGCTTACCGTCTTGAAAAGTAATTGTGGAACCAGCCGTTGGGGAGATAAGTTTTTCGTACATAGGTTTCTCGATATGAAAGAATAGCAAAGGAATTTTATCTATTTATTGTCTATTAAATTGCTATCAGAGTTACGGACTGAAAGAGAATATTAAATCAAAATACATTTTTTATTCGCATTCAACAAGTTTTGTCGGCAGTCCAAAATAAAAACGGCGATCGCGTTGTGCCACAAGAGAATTACAAGAGAAACTTAGAGAGTCATTTTCACACCAACAATAATACCGTTATCCTGCCAACTATTCCATTCAATTAGTATCTCTAGCGAGTAGAGAAACCAGATTGTGTATTAGGCGTGTTTGATACTTACGAAGTTTCCATTCAATTAGTATCTCTAGCGAGTAG
>JANNLO010000143.1:0-8591 GCA_031396835.1 Snowella sp. SOY_38_metabat_116 | reverse complement strand
GATCAAGATCAGCTCCGGCAGGTCTTCTGGAATATGGCGACGAATGCGTTTGAAGCGATGCCGGATGGTGGACAGTTGACGATCTCGACGAACTGCCCAACTTTTTATAGTACAAATGTTTTAAAATGAGAATTGCTGACATCTACATTGGGTTCACGACTGGCATTACTCCCCTTATAAATTTGTTCATAGGGTGCAAAACTCAAATTTGCGGCGTTATTGGTAGAACTACGAGTCGCAGGAATAATATTTTTCGCAATGCCAAAATCAATTAAGATTGCCTTGCCATTGGGCTGAATCATAATATTGCCTGGGTGAGCATCTCGATGAACAAATCCCGCTTGATGCACCGTTGCCAGAGCGTCCCCAATTTGACGAATATACCTTAAACACTCCGATTCTGATAAACTTCCCTGATTTTTGACTTTTTCCATCAAAGTCTGACCTTGAATAAAATCCATCACCAAACAAGGGACTTGATCCTCTAGAAAAATATCCAAAATCCTAACGATATGAGGATGGGGATTAGCTGAAAACCTGGCTAATTTACGCCCTTCTTCTTGAAATTGCTGAATATATTGATCATACTCGCTATCCCTTCTTTGCAAAGTATTCGGCGTTTTGATCACCATATTAATATCTAATACCCGATTTCTTGCTTTATAGGTAATCCCAAAGCCTCCCTGTCCTAAGATTTCGATAATCTCGAACTTGCCACCCTGTAATCTTTGTCCTGTTTGCCAGACCATAAAGCTATTTTTTGATATTTTTGCAATTATATCGAAAATTCGCTTTTAATCTCGTTATTAGTAGTATTCTCTGAAAAATTTGTAGTCAATATGATTTCACCTGTTGAGCGCGATAACAATGAAGCTAAGTTTTGGCTAGAACCTATCCGCCTTCAAAATAACAGAGGATTTATTCGCACAGAGATTAATCGCATTCAAAAAATGGTTGAAGAACATCAAGAGCAATTGCTAGTAGGCTGGAATGAATTCTTTAACGATTGAACTACTTGAAATTCCCACAATTCAGCAAGTAATAGTTACAAGTGACACACTTTCTTTAGATTTATCAGACGGGCGCACCATCTTTGTTCCATTAGCTTGGTATCCTCGACTCTCACACGGTTCGCTCGAAGAACGTAACGACTGTCGCTTGATTGCTGGTGGTAGCGGTATCTATTGGAATCAGCTTGATGAAGACATTAGCCTCAAAAATCTAATCCTTGGGCAACCATCGGGAGAAAGCCAAAAATCCTTCCAGCGATGGTTAAATAGTCGGGTAACAAAAAGTTAATTGGCGCGATCGCCCATAGTTTTTCGTCCATTTTAATAATTTTTAAAAAATAGATTAACTACAACAAGTAAGCCTAAAAATCATGGGTGAATTAAGCCTCAATTACAACTCGCAAATTACCCCTTTTTTTGGTTACTCGACAGGCAACTGCTCCATTAGAACGCTCGAATTCTAAATTGAGATAGGTTTTTCCAACTCGTAAATTTTGAATCGATAATTGATTAATGGATGGTAATAAAGTTGGATCAATCACCCGTAAATAATTTCCTTGGGCATCAGGAACCAGATTGAGCATCATTGTTAATAATTGAAAAATCGTGCCACTAGCCCAAGCTTGGGGAGAACAAGCAACAGGATATTGAATCGGTAAACTATCAGCAATGCGTTCATGCCCACAGAACAATTCGGGCGGACGTTGATAAGGTTGGGTCATTGTCATGTCAAATAAACCCTGGGCAATTTCTAGGGGTTGATCGACAAAACCGAGCGCGCGCAAGCCTTGGGCAATCATGCCATTATCATGGGGCCAAACAGAGCCAATATGATAACCCATGGGATTATAAGCAGGATTATAGTTACTTAAGGTGCGAATTCCCCAACCGCTAAACATATCGGGTGCTTTAAGGCGATCGGCCACACTATAAGCTTTTTCAATGTCTAAAATGCCTAAGCTGAGACAATGCCCTGGATTAGAGGTAATACTATCAACGGGTTTGCCGTTACCGTCTAAGGCCAAAGCACAGAAGCCTTGATCTGCTAACCAGAAATCACGATTAAAACGACTTTTCAATTCTGCTGCGGATTTTTGCCAAGTTTCGGCCAGTTCATACATTTTTTTGCGGCTGGCAATTTCGGCTAGACGAATTTTGGCTGCATAAACATAACCTTGAACTTCTACTAAGGCGATCGCGCCTTCTGCTAATTGCCCTTTGCTATCGATAATACAATTGCCTGAATCTTTCCAACCCTGATTACCTAAGCCGCGATAGGAACGAGAAAAATAACGCAAATAACCAGTCTCTTTCAGATTGCGATCGCACCAATCCATTGCAGCCAAAGCATTATCCCATAAATTATTCAGCGTCTCTTCATCTGCCGTCCAAGCATAATATTCAGCATAAAGCATCAACCAAAGCGGCGTTGCATCGACAGTTCCGTAATAAGGCGTGTGGGGAATTTCTTTACACCGAGCCATTTCGCCAAAACGAATTTCGTGCATAATTTTTCCTGGCTCTTCTTCTTGCCAATCATTATCGGTTTTCCCTTGATATTGAGCCAAAATATAGAGCGTATCCCGTGCGATCGAAGGATCTAATAGCAATGTTTGCGAAGAAGCAATCAAAGAATCTCTGCCAAATAATGTTGAAAACCAAGGAACTCCCGCCGCCAAAACTTTACGATTGTCAATTGTTTGTCGAAGCAAATAAATATCTTGTTCAGCTTGGTGAAGAACTTGATTAATAGCTTTATTATCGGTTTCTATCTTGGTAATTTGTTCACTCCAACTACTAGCTTCTAATAATTCAGACGCTTTTGCTTGCATCAAACTACTAGGAACATTATCCACAGAAGCAGAATTATTATTATTATAAAGTTGAATTTTATAGCCTAAAACTGTCTGGCCTCTTGCTTCTAATCGAATATTCCAAACAGCAGTATAAGTCTGAATTTCATCGGGTATTAAATGATGAAACTTTACTCTAGATTCTAGAATTACGCCGTCTATTCCTTGATAGGCTAAAACAATTTCTGGATGACTTTCAGTGTAATTCGATTCACTTAAAGAATAACTCGAAAGTTGTAAAAGTTTTCCTCGCTTTTCTCTAGCGTATCCTCGTACATCAAAAATATCTAAAAAATCTGATCCAAAACTCAAACTCAAGGAAAAACTCACAGGAAAACTATTATAATTATTGAGAATAATTTCTTCAAATAAATCTCCTTTAATACTAATTTCTCGCTGAATAGCAATCGTTTCAGACTTGATAATTGTATCTGAATTAGGATCAACTAAATCAGCAGTAGTCGCTAAAATAGAGAGGAAAAAACCCTTTTGAGCCGTACTACTCAACAAAACAGGAGCTTGTTTATTAACTAATAAAGTCAGATGATTAAGATATCGAGTATCTCGACAAAATAAGCCCATACTTTTCATTGTGCTATTACTAGAACAGTCCGTATGTTCTATATTTCCCAGAGTATCTGTAATAAAAAAAATATCGTCATTTTTTAAAGTCAGAGTCGGAATAGGATGTTGATTATTAATAGGACATAACCATTCATTAGCAGGAGGGCAATCTAATGGAATAAATTTTCTGCCTTCAAATTCAATAATTTCTGTCATAGTTTTATAAAAAGTAATGATTTTAATTAAGTAAAAAATGATTATTTAAAAAAGGTATTTGTAAATTTAAATGATATTCTAAAATAATAGACTAATTTAGATAAAGTCGAATTAACTTTAATGGCAATCAGAATAAAAATAAATAGTCAACCAATCTAGATTATTAAAATAAATTGCGATCGCCCAAAGATAGATTTATCTCGGAAAACAGCGAATTGAAAACTGATGAAATACCTCTAGATTTTTAATTTATTTTGTGCAGTTTTACTTTTAGTAGTTATTATTTACTGCTTTTAATCGCAAAGATTAATGAAAACTTTAGTCTTAATCTAAGTCACAACAAAAACAACTAACAAACCTGAGAAAACATTGTTATTATCCTTCTCATCATAAATCTTTCTTCTCTGCTTCGGCAATCTTTACGGTTTATTACTTTTTGTTATCAGTGCATTTTATTTATTATAATAAGCGACTAAGTTAACACGAATCTTTCTACGCGGCTTAGCTTAGATGATTATGTTAACTAATGTCCTTTTTTAGTTAAAAATAATTAAATTATTTTGCCCCATAAAAAAAGGCAATTTCTTTTTCTTTTAAAGGATTAAATCCCGCATGAATTAGTTTTTGATCCAATTCTTTTTGGGAAATATGTTTTGCGCCAATACGAACAATACGAGAACGCATCGTGTTACTAACTCCGCTTCTTTGTCTGCCTGCTTCTAAATTCATAACACTATGATAAAGTTCAAGCTTTTCAGTAGGAATTAGTGAACCATCAAAATCGATCCCTGATGCGATCGCGGTATCAATAGCATCTGCGCCTGTCGTTGTTTCTAAATTGGAATTGATTTCAACCATGATAAAAATTCAAAAAATAAGGATTAACAAATATTGATTTTTCTAAATTTAACTATTTTTTATTTCTTGCTCTCCACCGTTATATTTAATCTAAATATTTTAATTTAAATATTGATTTATTTTATGGTAAAACAAGAAAGAAAATAACAGATTGTAAAAGACAAGCTCAATTTATTATACATCTCCAAGGATAAATAATAACTTAATTTAAATTTACTTTTATTTTTTTAATAATAATTACCCACTTTGCGATGGTGAACTGCCGTTAAAGCTTCGGGATTAGAGACACGACCTTGATTAACTTTACTATAAACAATCCAATGATCACTACATTCCATTCGACTCAAAACTTCACATTCCAAATAAGCTAAAGCATCAGTCAAAATAGGAGAACCATTACTCGCAAGTTGGGTATTAATTCGCGCAAAACGATCAGCACCAGGAGGAAATCGTTTGAGAAAATGTTTCATTAAAGGTTGATATTTTCCTTCCTCTAAAATGTTTAAAATAAAGCGATCGCCAACTTGCATAAGAGATTCAATTGCCCGATCTTTAGCCACAGCAACCGTAAAACCTGGCGGCTCAAAACTGGCTTGCATAACCCAAGAAGCTAACATTGCTCCTTTCATTTCACTTTTTTTAGCAGTGATAATATAAAGTCCTCCACTAATGCGACCAATTGCTTTTTCGAGGTCACTATCAAGAGATTTTAATTGTTTAATTTTGCTAATTTGGACTAAGCTTTGTCCGAAATCCGTACCCGATTCTTCGCAAAGTTGGTATATATTTTCGGTTGGTATATTTTTAATTTTAATAACCTTAAATCCCGCTTTTAAACCCGCTTCTAAAAATTTCGTAAATAAAGGATCAATCGGTTCATCATTACCGCCATAGGATTCAAATAAACCGATAGTTTGCTTAGGATTAACCGCCGCTAAAATCGTTCCTAAATTATTAGTAATTTCCTTGGAATTATCACCCGTTAAAGGTGGCATTCCTAACACAATTCCCGCCGAACGATTCACTAATTCCTGAACTTCTTGGGGATCAGCCGAGCCTAAATCGACCATTTCTACCGCGACTCCTGTTTTGGTAATTCCTCGCGCAATACTTTGAGAAAGGCGATCGCTAAAACCATAATCGGCAACATAAAAAACCGCCACTGTTTTATCTGATTTGGCTTGAGATTGGCTCCAATGACGATAACGTGACAATAATTCAGTGACGTTATATTGCAAAAGTGGGCCATGACCATTGGCAACTAAATTAATTTCTCCCAACTCATCCATGCGTTTCATGGCAGCTAAAACTGAGCGAGAATTTGGCCCCATTAAACAATCATAATAAAAGCGATAATCGGGTTCAATTTTGCTTAAATTTTCATCAAAAAATACTTCTGAACAATAGTGCATCCCAAAAACATCGCAGGTAAAAAGCGTTTTTGTTCCTTGATCATAGGTCAGCATTGTATCAGGCCAATGTAAATTAGGCGCGCTTATAAAATCCAAAATATGTCCCTTACCCAAATCTAATTGTTCACCATTTTTAACTAAACGCCGTTCAAAAGGTTGATGAACAAAATTTTCTAAAAATTGAATCGCCACCTTAGAGCCAATAATAATAATTTGAGGCGCGAGTTGTAAAATATCTTTGACTAAACCACTGTGATCGGGTTCGGTATGACTAATTATTAAATAATCAATAGTTTGGGGATCAATTAATCCCGTTAAAGTCTCTAAATAAAGCTTACGAAATTTTTCATGGGAGGTATCAACTAAAGCAATTTTCTCACCCCGAATCAGATAAGAATTATAAGTTGTGCCATTTTGCAGACCAAATTCAATATCAAAGCGATCGCGATCCCAGTCTAAGGAACGAATTGTAGTTGTGTCGTTAGCAATCTCTTTTGTTTGAATAGTTAATCGCTTTTCAGTTTGAACGGGCGCGGCTACCATAACTTTTTCCCCTCAGCTTTTTTTCTAGTTTATCTCTTTATCTCCCAAACTTCCATTGATAATAATTATCGAAATGATTATTCTAATTAAATAGTTAATATTTTGTATTTTTTTAGATCAAATACCAAACATTAAAATGATTGTTGATGTTAAAGTTAGAATAATTCTTGATCATGTAATTAGATTTAATCTGAATTTCCTGATAGAATATCTTGAATTTTTATAAATAATTTCTCATAATATTAAAGTATCTTCTCAAATTATTGTAATATGAGAACGGGATAAATAAATTAGTCAATAGCCTTAAAGGAGTTAAGAAAATGACAGCCTTAACACTCTCCAGCCAAGAAATTTCAGCCATGAATGCCGAGGAAGTTGCAAATTTAGCTCAACGCTTAGAAGGTGATGACTACAATAATCCTTTTGAAGCCTTGCAAGATTGGCACTTATTGCGTGCGATCGCCTTTCAACGGCAAGAATTAGCAGAACCTTATCTCTATTTGCTCGATATTGAAGCTTACGACGAAGCTTAATTTTTTAATTTTAATGCTGAATCAACGGCGAATTTTAGTAGGAATTGGGGGAGGAATTGCAGCTTATAAAGTTTGTGAAGTCATTTCCCAATTGTTTCAAGCAGGAGCAGAAGTACGGGTAATCCTAACAAAATCTGCCCAAAATTTTGTCACACCTTTAACCATTTCTACTCTCAGTCGTCATCCTGCTTATACAGATCAAGATTTTTGGCAACCCATTCATTCTCGACCGCTACATATTGAATTAGGAGAATGGGCCGATGTTTTTTTGATCGCACCTTTGACCGCTCAAACTTTGGGAAAATTAACCTATGGAATGGCAGATAATTTATTAACAAATACGGTATTGGCTTCTCGTTGCCCCATTCTGCTCGTGCCTGCCATGAATACGGAAATGTGGGAACAGGTTTCAGTGCAACGCAATTGGCAATTAATTTTCCAAGATCCTCGTTATGTTTCTGTTGGCCCTAGTGTGGGTTTATTAGCCTGCGATCGCGTTGGCACAGGAAGAATGGCGGAACCTGAAGCGATTTTAAAAAGTTTACAATCTTTAATTTTTACTAAAGGCAAACAAGATTTAGTCGGCAAAAAACTGTTAATTAGTGCGGGAGGAACCAGAGAGTATCTAGATCCTGTTCGATTTATTGGCAATCCGTCAACGGGGAAAATGGGATTAGCACTTACTCAAGCGGCGTTAGATCGAGGTGCATTAGTGACTTTAATTCATGCTCCTTTAACCGAAACAATTAATCCTTCTATACAATTGCAATTAATTCCTGTTGTTAATGCCGAAAATATGAAAAAAGCTTTAATAGATAATTTATCTGAGGCTGACTGGATTATTATGGCGGCGGCCGTTGCAGATATTAAACCTGCTCATTTCACAGATTATAAATTACCGAAAAAAGAGTTACCTTCCCATTTAGAATTGCAATTTGTTCCTGATATTGTGGCGAATTTAAGTCAGCTTAAAAAGTCTCATCAATTACTAATTGGTTTTGCTGCCCAAACAGGAGAAATTATCGCACCTGCAAGGGAAAAGTTATACCGAAAAAACTTAGATTGGATTGTGGCAAATCCGATTGATCAGCCGAATTCTGGTTTTAGAACTGATAATAATCAAGCGGTAATTCTGAATAAACTTGGTCAAGAAACGGCGATCGCATCTTGTAGTAAGTTAGAGCTTGCCCATCGGCTTTATGATTTAATTCTCAGTTAGCGATCGCCTTAAGGCATAATTTAGCAGTATCCTGATGCTCAAATTCTTCTAAAACCCGCATTCAGCAGGTTATTTAAGACAAAAAATAATATTGCCGAGAAGAGGAACCAAGAAACTGCAAAATCAAATTTTGTTTATGCGTGAGTGTAATAGAAGACTTAACGCCATTGACAAAGACAAGATGAACAGACTGAAAACATTGAAGAATCCACCTTAAAGTAGGACGGGCAGTAGGTTTACCTTTTTGATTGGGGAGAGTAGAATTTGTCTTTTCCAATGCCTGTCGAAGTTGAAACTGCCCCAAACTGTAGACCATGAGAGCAAGAGTCATAATCATTGCCAATGCCATGATACGTTTCGTACTTTTGAGAAAAACTCGGGTC
>JANNLO010000131.1:0-6342 GCA_031396835.1 Snowella sp. SOY_38_metabat_116 | reverse complement strand
TATATTTTTGAAAAAATTAAAGAATCTTATGCTAATTCTATGATTGCGATCAATGATAATAATATTAGTCGATCTATCAAAAATTTAGGTTGGGATTGATAAGAAAACATATTTATTATTAATAATTAAGTTTGCAAATATTCAAAATTTCAGTTTGGGTTTAGCTTTTTAAAAATTGCATGAAAGAAGATTTATATTCAAAATCGACAAAGCCTTAAAATTCATCAATACTTCATTTTTACAGGACTTCTTTAGAGTTCCTATTTATTAAAAAACTTTCTAGAAAGAATAGACTTTATCTCTCTTATTAAAATAAGAGACTGAACCAAAATTATGATTCAATCTCTTCTTTTTTGATTGCAAATTAAATCTATAGCGATTCTGTTAAGTCGTAGGGCCGAGTTAGTTTATCGAGTTGTTGTAATAATAAACTCAGAAATAATCCCACATCTGTGACAACGCCAACGGATTCGACTGAACCGCGATCGCTAAGCTTGGTAACAACGGCGGGATTAATATCCACACAGACCATTTTTACTCCAGCAGGAGTCATATTACCAACCCCAATTGAGTGCAACATACTAGAGAGCATCAACACCATGTCGGCTCCCTGTAACAATTCTGCATAATGATTTTGGGCTTTTACCATGTCCATTTCTGTGTCGGGTAAAGGGCCATCATCGCGGATAGAACCTGCCAAGGAAAATGGCACATTATTTTTGACACATTCATACATCACGCCTTTGGTGACTAAACCCTGCTCGATCGCGTTGGTAATACTGCCACAACGTCGCACTAAATTAATAACTTTGAGGTGATGGCGATGGCCACCGCGAACAGGAATTCCCCGTTGCATATCTACGCCCAAAGAGGTTCCCATCATGGCTTGTTCTATGTCATGAACGGCGATCGCATTTCCACCTAAAAGCGCGTGAACATAACCGCCACGAATCAAACGAGCTAGGTGTTGAGAGCCTCCTGTATGAATCACAACTGGGCCTGCTGTTACGACAATTTTTCCAGATTGATCGCGGATTTGGCGCATTTCCCAAGCAATTTGCTCGACTAATAATTCCACCCGACGTTCACTGGAAACCCCTGCTCCCATAAAAGAGAACTCTTTATTTTCTTTGCGGCTGCCTTCATGGGATTCTACTTTTTTAACGGTGCGAATCCCTTCAATACTCACCATCACGCGATCGCCGACTTTTAGATCTCGCAACAAAACACATTTTGCACTAGGAACATCGGGATTTGAGTCAACCACGATCGCTGCATCCATGCGTTGATTTTGTACCCGCACCCATTCGCAATTAACCCGTACTTCAGTTGGATAAATGGTACTGACATAAAAATCATCAGGTGCAACTCCATCTTGAATCACAACAGATGTATTAATATCACAAAGTTCTTGAGGCGGCGGCACTGCCCCTAAATCAATTAACTCCGTCATAATTTCTTCTAGTAGCTGATGAGAAGGAGCCGAAACTCGAACTTCAGCACTAGAAATACTGTTGCGTTCAATGCCTAAATTAAAATTGAGAACTCGAAAACTACCGCTATTTTCAACGACTAAATCTAATGCCTGATTTAATAAACCTGCATCTAATAAATGTCCTTCCATGCGAATAATACGGCTTTCAATGGTCACATTTGCATGAACATCTTCCAATATGGGTTCTGTAACTCGGAGCGTTAAACATTTGGCGGCTCCCCCAGCTTTTAAAAATTCACTTAAAGGCGTTTCTATTACATTAAATCCAACTGCAATTAATTTGTTTTTCAAACTATCACTAATTTGATTCATCACAATCATAGAATCAACATTAACCGCATTACAAGCAAAACAAACCGCATCAGGTTCTTCGACAATAATCCGTTTCTCAGGGGGAATGCGCATTTCAATAACGCGATTAGAATAGGAATCAAAAGCAGAAGGATAATACAACAAATAGCCGCCAGTTAAGGGACAAAAACAGGTATCTAAGTGATAGAATCTTTCATCAATTAAACGCAAAGAAACGACTTCTGTATCCAACCATTTGGCAATATAAGGATGGGAATCTAATTCAGAACGGAATCCATAACCTGCCCACAACCAACGCCCTTCTCGATCAAAAAGTGCATCTCCAGCACCTTCAAAGGGTAAATCTTTCGGCAGTTCATAAACCGTAAACCCGTTTTCTTCAAACCAAGTTTTGAAATAAGGTTCTTCTCCTTGACGCTCTTTGTGAAAAAAACGACTCAGAACTACATTTGTTCCTAAAACCAAGCCTGCATTTGCCGTAAATACCATGTCTGGCCAACCTTTGGCGGGCGTTACCAAATCAACTAGGGCTAGATCTTTCAATACGCCATACAATTTTTGCCACTGTTCAACGGCGCGATCGCGGGAAGATTTGTGAATATTACCCTCCATCCAAGGATTAATCACATAATCCACATCGTAGTGATCGGGAGGACACATCAAAATACGAATATCGTCATTCATAGGAGTTTTGCGTTTAAATCTAGAGTTTAGTTAGCGTTAGAATAGTTTATAGGAAATAGCTTGGACTATTGTGATCAAAATTAGTCAACAAACCAACCGCTAATAATATCATATCCAAATCTACTTTTTTTAAGATATTTTTTCGATACATTTTTCGCATTATTTTATTGTAAAAAATACAACAGATTATCTAAATCTTCACTTATTTTTTTAAGAAAATTTTTTCCGATGATATTTTTGAAATAATACTTATTTTCCAATACAAAAACGACTAAAAATTCTTTCCAAAACTGACTCAGTAACATCTTCTCCCGTAATTTCTCCCAAGGCTTGAATGGCAATACGCAGATCAATTGTCCAAAAATCTAAGGGTAATTGATTTTTAATAGTTTCTTGCACTTGTTCTAAAGATAGTTTGGCTTGAGTTAAGACGGCAGCTTGTCGTTGATTAATCGCAAAATCTAAATTTGCAGCCGTTATATTTTTAAGATTAATGATTTCTAAAATAGCGTTTTCTAATTGATCAATTCCTTGATTTTGAGCCGCGATAGTTTGAACAATTTGCCGAATTTCAGTTGGATATTTAATATTTTTAGGAGTTGCTAAATCTGTTTTATTAATAATTAAAATTAAAGGACGATGGTTCACTTGTTGATAAATTTCATTATCTTCGTTTGTCCAGCCACTCAACGCATCAATAGTAAGTAAAATTAAATCAGCTTTTTGGGCTGCTTGACGCGATCGCTCTACCCCAATTTTTTCAACTCGATCCAAAGTTTCACGAATACCAGCCGTATCCAGCACTTGAACAGGAATTCCGCCGACAATTAATTGGGATTCCACCACATCACGGGTAGTTCCAGGTAAATCGGTGACAATAGCGCGATCAGAGCGACTCCAGGCATTGAGCAAGCTAGATTTTCCCACATTGGGACGGCCAACGATCGCAACTTTTAAACCAGTTCTAAGTAATTCTCCTCGGTCTGCGGTGGCAAGAATTTGATTAATTTTTTGTAAAACCGAGATTAATTGAGTTTGAATTAAATTTTGCTCTAAGGGCGGTAAATCATCCTCAAAATCAATTCTTGCTTCCACTTCTGCCAAAATATCTAAACAAGTTGATCGCAGTTGCCGAATCGGAGTAGCGAGTTTTCCCTGCATTCCCGCTAGTGCAATTTGAGAAGCTTGGGGAGATTGGGCTCCAACTAACTCACTAATACTTTCAGCTTGGGTTAAATCCAAACGACCATTGAGAAAGGCGCGCAGGGTAAATTCGCCTGGTTGAGCTAGTCTTGCTCCCTGTTCTAGGCACAATTGCAAAACCTGTTGGACGGGAATAATGCCGCCATGACAATGAAATTCCACCACGTCTTCTTTGGTGTAGGAACGGGGCGATCGCATAGGTAAAACTAAGATTTCATCAATAATTGCGTCAGTTTGGGGATGACGAATGTAACCATAAAGAATGCGATGACTTTCCCATTTTTGTTTCCCCGAAGCTTTAAAAATAATTTGGGCTATGGCGATCGCCTGATTTCCTGATAGACGCACAATCCCAATACTGCCCTGTTGGGGGACAATAGCTGTTGCGATCGCGGCAATTGTATCACCTTGGAATATTTGTTTTTTCATCGTTTTTTCTATTTTTATTCAGATAAAATCCGCCTAAAATCTTGATTAATAGCAGCATTCTCTATCTGATTACGAAATAGTTCAAGCATCTCTATAACTGCCGTATGTAACTCTACATATTCTTTTGTATCAATTATCAAATATTCACCATGTGCAATTGTATTTCTTGCATTCAAGAGCTTTGTGTCTATGAGTACGGATTTAGTAGAATAAAGCGAAAAATCTATCCCCAGAATACACGTTATTTCTTTTAAAATTTCAGAAGAAAGATTTGATGCGGTGGAAATATCATCTTTGGGCAGAGAACATCTCTCATCTAAATTAAAAAGAAAAAAATCACAAACAGGTATAAACAATGAGGGTTTATTAGTTTCTTTTGCTTCTTTTAGTTTTTCTTTCATTGCTAATGCTAAAAAATTGCTCGAAAGTTCTCGATAAAGAAGCTTTTTTGTCCTAACGTATTCTAGATAAGAATTTGCTGCTAATTTAACAAAACCTTCCCAATGAGCATATAAAATACAGATTCCACTCCGAATTAATGCCTCATGTTTTTGGGAGGAAAAACTTTTGGCTTCTATTAAAGATTTGACTTCTGAAAGTTCTTTTTTTCGCCAACTAAGATCATCTGAAAGAATCTTATTTAAGTCTTCAATATTCCTGATTTTCATGAGGCAGAAAAGATCTCTCTACCAAGGGGAATAAGCTTAGGTAAACGTCTTACTGCATTTACCCCTGCTCCCGATGATTTTTGATAACTTGGATTTGACCAAATATTTTTTATATGATCGGATATTTGATCGATTGGAGGCAAGTGTTCATGGTTATATCCAATTCCTAACGCGATTACTTCGTAGGCACATAATAAAAAACCACCAAGAAACTTACTCTGTTCAGGTTTATATCTCTTGAAGCTATCATCCCCTGTAGTTTCATTAAGAATATCGAATGTTTTCTTGAATGCCTTTTCTATTTGGCTATAATCTAAATTTTTATCGACAGCCATTCCACGCATCTTATTTGTTAAGAAAGCATTCACATCTCTCAGACCTGTAAGAATTGTCGTATCTTGATCAAATAAAAGCATAAAACGTAGTACTAACTCCATATCATACTGCTCTTCATAAAGTCTATCGCTCAACGCAATACAATTTTTGAAAGATTCATAGTTAGCAAGTGATCTCATCAAAGTATATAATTCTTTATTTAACATTAAAAGAATGCAATTTCTCACTTCTTGGGGTGTTGCAATTGAGCCACCTGTATTTAATCGTTGAAACAATTCATATTTAATCATTTCATCACTTTCTTTTTCAATAATATTAACCGCAATCTTAGATCGCTTAATCAATAGACGTTGTGCTTGAGTAAGTGAATTTTCTTCGTCATTAGAATCATCCCATTTTTTTCCTTTTAAAGAAGAGAGATATGTGGTTTTTTCTAATGTCACCATTGATTTTTCTTTTCCTTTTTCTTCTAATTCTTCTTCTAATTCTAGATCTTCTTTTTTCAAAAGACCGACAAATTCATATATTGTTGATAATCTTTGAACCCCATCGACAACATCCCAAACACCATCCTCTCTTTGACTAACAAAAATTGGTGGAATTGGTATGCCTAAAAGAATTGATTCTATAAAAACTGATTTTTGATAGTCTGACCAGCGAAAAAATCTTTGGAATTCTGGATGAATATCGATCTCTTCTTTTTCGTAAAGACTTATCCATTCTCCAATAGACATTGAATAGCTGTCTGTCCGAATATCTTGCCTCGTTTTGTCAATCTCTTCTTGTAGGGACATAATTTAAAAGTTTCTAAATGTTGATGATTATTTTTTCATGGTAGCAATATTGCGTCATTTTATCATTACGAAAAGAGCAACAGGATTTCTACTCTAAGATACCTGGTTATCTTTAATAACATTTATTGTGCGCTTAATCATCATTAATCGGTCGAATTGCTATTTCTTCAAAGTTTTTCCAACGGACTAAAAACCGAAACTCTAATCAATTTTATTAATAACAATTTACTAAAACTCTTAATTTTATCTATAAACAAAGTTTGTCCATTTTATGGATAATCCTACTCCCTTCCCACTCAAGAAATATACATTTAGACTAAGGCAAAAATGTGTTCTAAAGTTCTAGATATTTGTTCTGAACTCATCAAGATTTTAACATCTTTAAGCTTTTGTTCAATTTCGGCAATGGTTACATTTGAAG
>JANNLO010000099.1:0-7839 GCA_031396835.1 Snowella sp. SOY_38_metabat_116 | reverse complement strand
TTTGCAATTCTATTTT
Source organism: Snowella sp. SOY_38_metabat_116 (assembly GCA_031396835.1). Classification (GTDB taxonomy): domain Bacteria; phylum Cyanobacteriota; class Cyanobacteriia; order Cyanobacteriales; family Microcystaceae; genus Snowella. The sequence goes on along the minus strand of JANNLO010000099.1, from coordinate 7,823 downwards.
TTCTTCTATTAATGTTTGTTCATAGTTCATATATTAAAATTATATAGTTGATTTATTTTACCATAGGAAGATATATAGAACATCAAATATTTTCTAGATTAAGGTTATGAAATATTTGGATTTATAAATTTTAAGATAATTAATTTATTGCTATTTAAAGACTAATAATTAGAAGTTATTATAATTTTGTGTGTAGATTCTCCTATTAAAAAACTATGAGAATTTTGATGATTTTATTCCCTGGCGATCGCGATTAATTATTGATCTTAATTGAGGCTTGAAAATTGGTTACGTCCATTAGCTTTCGCTTGAAATAATGCTTTGTCACTTTGTTTAATTAATTCTTCAAAAGTACTATTTATTGTCGGAATTTGACTACTAATTCCCATACTTAAAGTAATATATTTATCAACTCCATCAATGTGGGAAATCTTTAGTTTTGCTATGGCTTTTTGTACCTGTTGGGCAATATAAATTGCACCTTTTAATTCGGTGTTAGGTAAAAGAATAACAAACTCTTCTCCACCATAACGAGCTACTAAATCTGCGGGACGTTGCACTACACTTGCGATCGCCTGGGCAACTTGTTTAAGACAACTATCTCCAGCAGGATGGCCATAAAAATCATTGTACTTTTTAAAATAGTCAACATCACAAAAGATCAACGCCAAAGGTAATTTTTTTCGCCTTAATCTTTGCCATTCATAACTGATTGAATAATCAAATTGACGACGATTAGCAATTTGGGTTAGGCCATCTAGATGGGCTAATTTTTCGAGTTCTTGGTTGGCTAATAAGAGTTGTTGATAAAGTTCAGATTGATGAATCGCGATCGCCGTTTGTTGAGTAAGTTGGGTTAAAAGATTTAGTTCTTCCGTTTTCCAATGGTGGGAATACTGACAATAATCAACCATAATTAATCCCCAAAGATTATCTAAATAAACTAAGGGAAAAACCACTTCTGATTTTATTTGCCAATCGTTAAAATAGTCTATTTGAAAAGAAGTTAAAGTACTTTTACTGACATCTTCAATAATCTGAAAATTGTTATCTATAGTTGATTCTATCAAATATTCTGAGCAAAATTCTTCTGTTTTAAGCCACTGCATCTGAGTAATAATTTCTCCTAATCTTGACGGATATTCTTCGCCAACTGATTCTGAAATAATCTCTGCTTGACCTGTTTGAAAAGAGCGACAAATGCTAACTCGATCTGCTTTTAATAAATTGCGAATTCCCTTAACTGTATTTTCTAAAATGTTATGTAATTTGGAATGACCAAGAATATTAGCAGTAATTTCTTTCATTAATCGCTCTTGTTCTACTTGCTTTTTGAGGCGATCGCGATAATGTTTAAGTTCTAAATGGGTTTTAATGCGGGCTAATAATTCAAGTTTTTGAAATGGCTTTGTAATATAATCTATTGCCCCTTGTTCAAAGGCACGAATCAGATATTCTTGCTCTTGATTAGCTGTTAAAAAAATAATAGGAATATCTTGATAAATAGGATTTTGATAAAGAGTTTTACAAACCTCTAAACCATCTAGATCTGGCATCATCATATCCAACAAAATCAAATCAGGCTGAATCTTTTCAACTCTTTCTAAAGTTTGTCTGCCGTTGCTAGCAAAAGTTAATCCGTAGCCAATTGGCTCCAAAATTCCCCGTAAAACTTTAAGGTTGATTGGCACATCATCGACTGCTAAAATGAGAAAATCTTGAGGATTAATAATAGAGCGCATATTTTATTTAATATTATTTGTTAAAGTTTCTTTAATGAGTTTAAAAGACTCAATAGTTGTGGGAATATTTGTCCAATCATAGTTATTTAATTGTTTTTCTAAAATATTCGCATAGTCTAAGATCAAAGAACATTGATAATCTTCTCCCAATTTGAATAAGCATGACACAAAATTTTCTAGATCGGCGATCGCTAAAGTCTTTTGTAATTTAAAAAAGTGAGTAATATTTTCATCAGATAATTTAGCTAATAGTTCAGTTTTTTGAAACGGAGAAAGATTAATAATTTCATTTTTTCTAACTTCATCAATTATCAAATTAGGAGAATTATTTAACTCAAGAGGACAAATACTAACATCATTAAAATAAAGTGCAAAAGTACTTCCTTGATCTACCTTACTTTCTAATTCAATTCGTCCTCCCATCATTTTAGTAAGCCGTTCGGTAATTGATAATCCTAAGCCTGTTCCACCATATTTGCGAGTGCTTTGACCATCATGTTGAGTAAAGGCTTCAAAAATCTTTTTTTGACTACTGGGCGCAATGCCAATCCCTGTATCTTTGATTGCAATTTTTAATCCTATTTGATCAGGTTGATTTGATTTTGAAGAATAGGAAGAAATAGTCACTTGCACTCCTCCAACTTCTGTAAATTTTAAAGCATTACCAATTAGATTAACTAAATTTTGACGCAGACGAATACCGTCTATTTTAATGTTGTAAGGAACATTTTCTTCAATATTAAATGCTAATTTAAGTTGTTTTTTCTTGGCGGTATAAACAAACATTTGTTCAATAGATTCGATTAATTTTCTCAGATTAACAGTTTCAAATTGGAGAGTCATTTTGCCCGCTTCAATCCGAGAAAGATCGAGAACATCATTAATTAAAGTTAATAAATTTTTGCCACTAGAACTAATTGCTTCTAAATATTCTAGACCTTCAGGATCGGTGACAATATCTTCTAAAAGATAACTAAACCCTAAAACCGCATTCAGAGGAGTCCGAATTTCATGACTCATATTCGCCAAAAATTCACTTTTTGCTTTGTTCGCAGTTTCGGCTTCTTGATTCGCTAAAATAAGTTCCTGATTTTTGTGTTCGAGTTGCGTGAGTCGGTGTTTTTCTTGTTCTAATAATTGGGATTGAGCGATCGCAATTCCAACTTGAGCAGCAACAGATTCAATTAATTCAATTTCATCTTCTGTCCAACAACGAAAGCGATCGCATTGATGAATGGCAATCAAACCATTCAGTTTTCCCTGATAAAATGTTCCAACTGCCAACATCGACTTTAATTCAAGTTCATGGCAAATATGAATCGCATTTTGTAAATCAGTTTCTTGATAAACATTATTCGAGGCGATCGCCTTTTCTTGAGAAGTTAATTTGTCTAAGTGAGGATTATTTTCAACAGGAATCTGAGTTGATAAAACCGACGGATAATTGCCCTTCAAATATTCTGCAACAAAAGACAGTTGGGCAAAGGGAAAAGCATAAGGCGCGATCGCAATAGTATGCAATAAACAACGATTGACCTGAAAAACTTTGCCAATTTCTTCGGCAGCAGTCTGAAAAATTTCATTAGAATTAAGCTTTTGTCGAATCTTGTCGGTTAATTTTTGTAATAACAAAGCCTTATTTAACTGATGTTGAAGAGCCTGTTCCGCTAAAATTTGACGAGTCACATCCTGAGCCGTGCCATATAAACGACTTGCCTGAGCCGAGAAATTAAATTCGATTTGACCGATAACCTTAATATAACGAAGAGAACCATCAGGAACAAGATGACGTAGAGTTAATTGATATGATTTTCCTGTTTTAAGAGCTTTTTCAATCGCCTGATGCAAAATTTCTCCATCTTCTGGGACAAAAAGGTTTAAATTTTCTGGATAACTGGGTTCTCCAAAAAGAGGATCACAATCCAATATTTTATACATTTGTTGTGTCCAGGTAACTTTTTGAGTAATGCAATCAAATTCCCAATTGCCGATTTGAGCAACTTCTTGGGCATCTAAAAGCAATGCCTCTCTTTTAATTAAAGCCTCTTCTATTTGTTTGCGATCGCGGATATCCCGATGAATCCCTGCCATGCGTAAAGGACGACCTATTTCATCCCATTGAACAACTTTACCAAAATTAGAAATCCAGACATATTCTCCTGATTTTGCCAAGAGTCTATAATCAAAATGATAGGGAATCGAATTATTTTGCAGATGTTGATCTAAGATGTCTAAAACCCAAAATTTATCGTAGGGATGAATCAAATTTATCCAACTTTCAACATTATCTGGAAGTCCATTTTCATCATATCCCAACATTCTCAGCCAACGAGAACTTAAATAAACTTCTCCAGTTGCAATATTCCAATCCCAAAGCCCATCTCCTGAACCTTCTAAGGCTAATTGCAATCGCTCCTGACTTTTTTTAAGATTATTAATACTAGAATCCCAACTCTCATTATCTGCTTGTTCTGGAAATATTTGTAAATCTTCTTGATCTTTTGCAAGCAAGGTTTCTAGCTCCTGACAATTTCGGGATTTGAGTTTTTTTTGTTCAACTTGCAAGGCTAATTTCTGATGAGATTTTTCTAATTGTTCTACTCGAATTGCCTGTTCTATTGCTGATTCTAAATGCTCACTTAAATGCCGCAAATCTTCAATCTCTTGTTCCGACCAATTACGAGGACTTAAACAATCATGAAGCTCTAATTTTCCCCAAATAGTTTTATCAAAATAAATCGGAATTTTCATTAATGATTGAGTCTGAAATAATACTAAAAAATTTCTCTTAATTTCATCTCTTTCATCAGTATTAATATTAGTAAAAACTGCTACTTGATGTTGCTGGCAAGAGGCTAAATCTGTTGCAATAAAAGATAGATCTTCATAAAGAATTGAAGGAAAAGATTTTTTAACTGATTCAACAATTGCCTGCCGATTCCCATCAAGATCAAAACGATAAATAATCGCTCGCTGAACGGTGAATAATTCACAAACTTCTTCAACAGTTGTCTGAAGAATCTTTTGGAGATTTAGGGAAGAACGAATGTGTAAAATACTGGCTAAGAGTGAATTTTTCATAAAATCTACTTAGCTAATTGACTGAATAAAATCATATAAGTTCTTAATATTAGCATGGGAACCTAAATTTTTGTGTTAATAAAATTACGAAAACATATCGTCTGAATCACTATGATTTTATCCTAACTAATTTTACAGAATATGGACTTAAAATATCATTTTAAAGTTAAAGTTTTTCTCGTAATTCTAAGTGAGATTCAATTTCTTTGCGATCGCGCCAAACAGTTCTTAACTGATTTTTAGCATAGAGAGATAATTGATCCCCAAAGTGAGGTGATTGGGGTTGGCTCGCATTTCCATAAACCGTTAAAACTTTGGCTTGAATGGGATCAGAAAAGGCGATCACAGCAATAAAACTATCTCCAAAAACAGCTTGAAATTTCTCATTTGCAGTTGATTGTAAATTCAAAACTCGAAAACTTCCCAACTCACCTGGCCCGCCATTACTAGGAAGTTGATATTTTCCTACTTGCATTTTAACCACTTCTCCCCAAGTGAGATCAAGAGAACCATAAAGATATTTCATCTGAGCAGCAACACCCTCTAAAACAGCTAAAGCTGTATTAATATCAGCTAAACCTGTCGGTGTATTTAAAGGATCGGTTTCTTGCCAAGGTTTAGAAAAGATGCGTTTTTGTCCTAAAGTAGATGTCCAAAGTGTAAATAAGGCCGCGCCTCGGCTGTTTGTATTTGTTTGACGATCCCATTTTTCTAAAACTTCTGCTGCTTCTATTCCCAAGGGATTTGCTAATAGTTTGGCGGCGGGAATTAAAAAGGGAAGAATGCGATCAGCCATTTCTAAATGAGATGAGAATTTATGGTTAATCATTTCTTCAAAACTGAGCTTTTTTTTGCCTTTTAATAACTTAATAGAACGTTGAGTCCGAAAAATATTGGGTGCATCAACAAGGGAAGATCCTGCTAAATTGGGCGCGTAGTTTTTCGGGTTTAATTGAGTTGGAAAAGTGCTTGTCCAAGGTGGATCATTTGTATTTTGTAACCAACCTGTGACGGGATTACGTAATTTAGGTAAATCTTGATAAGACAAAAATTCTGTCCAAAGGTTTTTAGAAGTATTTCCCGCAATCAGTCCTTGCCAAAATGACCAGTCACCCGAACGTTTGGGCGCGATCGCATTATAAAGATAAAAAATTTCTCCCTGTTTATCGGCATAAAGTACATTAAACATGGGAATTTGCAGTTTTTGCCAAGCTTTTTCAAAAGTTGATAAATTGGTGGATTTTCCCATTTGCCAAAATTGTTCAATTGCCTGGGAACGGTCTAAACCCGCCACTCGTAAAGCATAAGCGCGATCGCCAACTTGGGAAAGCACCACGCCATGAACTGAATGTTTAACGTCCCATTCTAATTCCTGAAAATTGCCGTTATTTTGTTTTATTTTTAATTTTTTTGTCTCAGTCGTAAATTGTTTCACTTCTCCATCCCAAAGATAGCCTTGATCCTTGAGATTTAATTCATACAAATTGACATTATGGGGATCATTAACCGTTAAAGTCCAACCTAAATAATCATTAAACGCGATCGCCAACATCGGCATTCCCACTAAAGCCGCTCCATAAAGATTGAGTTCAGGTGCATTCAATTGGGCTTCATAAAACAGAAAAGAATCTGACCAAGGTAGATGGGGATTTGCTAATAACATTGCGTTACCTGAAACTGATTTTTTCGGCGCGATCGCCCAAGCATTAGATCCCGCATTTGGTCTGCTAATTTTTAACGATTCCACTTGTTGAGAATTCGTCAAAAACTGAAAATATAAAACCCGTTGTATATGGGCTAAAACATCAACTCCAGTAATAGGTAAAACTACTTTAACACCTTCATCAATTTCTGTTGGATGCTGTTGAACATATTGATTAATTCCTTGAGCAAAAGCCTCTAAATTAGACTTCATCTCAGAAGTTTGTGATTGATACCAACTATTTGCTCGTTCAGGAATTCCCATCATCTGAACAAATTGATCAGACGCTAATTCATTAATTCCCCAATATTCTGCCGCTCGTCCCCTAGCCTGACCGTAAAGCTTTAAAATTAAATTACCGTGACTATGGGTTTGCGCCCAACCAAAAGATTTGAATAAAGCTTGATTATCTTGAGCAAAAATATGAGGAACACCCCAAGTATCCCAAAGAATTTCAGTTTTGTCGGCTCCTAATACTGGCATTTTTGTTATTATCAATAAGCTAAAAATTAATCCTAAAATCCACAAAAATCTTTTACTTTTTATTGGTAATTTTGTATAATTCACTTTTTTATTCATTATTAAAATTTAAAAAATTAGATGACCGCAAACTCTGAGATTAAAAAACAAATTAACTTCAACTATGACCTATTTATTTGGCATTATTACAACTTTCAAGCAATCTGTAACAAGAAATTTTAAGCCTCTTGCCTTTTTCCCTTGCCAAAGCTGAAAAGTTTATTCATCAACCACGACCCAAAAATCAAAATATCTTAAAATTGCAACTAAGGGTTATCAGGAAATTGGGTAAAAACCTTGTCCTTTAGGACGACTTTGCGTTAAAATGGAAAAGTCAAGGTTAAACTCCTTTGCCATCGTGAAACATAAGATACACTTTTCGGCATTAATTGTAGGACAAAGAGCGGCGATAACTCTTAAAACAGTCGGAGAATCAACGCATTCTCTCTACCAGAAAATAAATAATTTGGTTCAATCATTAAGTAGGGTAGGGCATACCCGAACTCTAGGGAATATCCTAGTACGCTTTTGGAGATAGACCCTCTGGGGTTACTATGAATTAGGCTTTGCAATTGGTACTTTGTGCGGTTGAGAGGTTTAAGAATTGCCGAAAGGACATAGTGCTTAAAGGTCAGTCAATGAATTAAGAATCCTCGTTCTTTAGGAGGAGGAGTGTCAATTCTTACTGTAAATTAAGTGAAGTCACCATAGCTGAATCATTTATTTGCAAATGAGTTTATTGATCACCAGCATTCCTCTCCCTTTTTTGCCGCTCTTGG
>JANNLO010000041.1:0-15554 GCA_031396835.1 Snowella sp. SOY_38_metabat_116 | reverse complement strand
TCAGCCGTTTTCTTATATATTCCTGCTGATATTTGTAAAATAATTTTTCCCATTCTTCTGCGTCAAAGCTTATTGCTTTTAATTGCTCTGCTCTATTCATGAATTCGTCTCCTATTTAAGTATAATTCTACACTGGGAAGGGAGTGTAAGATAAGTTTAAGCCCAACTTAGTTCAAGAAGTAATAAAATTCATGAATAAAAATTAGAATAATCGCATTTCGCATTCTATATAAAATAAGCCCAAAGCCCGAATTTAACCTCTTGTATATCATTTATTATGCGTTGTAAACATTGTGATAGTGCTGATCTGTTTCCATCTGGTAGTCAACAACCTTTGATACGATTGATTTTATTAGTTTTTCTGCTACACAAATTTCGTTGTAAAGATTGTCGAAGAAGTCAAATTGATTTTCTTTCTTCTTTCTGGCTTCGATTATTATTGCAGAAGTATGGAAAAATCCATAAATAATAATTTTTCGTTTAAATAAGTCTTAATTTTAGCGTTATTAAATTTTCTGTTCTTGAGGAGTTAATTCTTCCCAGTTAATATCTCTGCGTAAAACCCAACCATTGAATCCCACAACAATTCGGGGTAGAATGCGGCTATCCACAACGGATAAATTTTGCAGATTATAGGTGGTATAAATCGTAGATTCAGAATTTAAGTGAATATCAATAACGGTTAAGGTTTTAAAAGGTGATAGTTTACTATTAATTAATTTACGCGGCCCACTGCCCAAAGCTCCCGTATGTAAGAGTTCTAGTTGTCCTCGTTTACCTGGAAAATAGGCGTGATGATGTCCGCTAATATAGGTATGAACCTTATATTTTTCTAATAAAACGCGCAATTTATCTGCATCAGACAAGACATTTCCAGGTGTATTACGTCCGATCGCAACCGCATAAAGAGGAAGATGTCCGATCGCAATCCGCATTTTGGCCGATTGAGCGGTCGAACTGGCTAAACTTTTTTCAACCCAAATTAATTGATCTGCTGAAATCTGAGCCGTAGAAGCATCCCAAACCAAATAAAAAATATTATTTTGAGAAAAACTATAGTAAAAAGGAAATTCAGCTTTATCCACAAAAGTTAAGCCTGGATTGTGATTTGGCTTATTCCAATAACTGGCCGCCAGATCCCGATCTTTTTGAAAAGACATTTTTCCTGCTTGCATGGCTCCCGAACCATCGTGATTCCCAATAGTAAAACCCAAAGGAATTTTTGCGAACCGAAGCGGGGCTGCAATGTGTTGGTCAAATCCTTCCCACATGGCTTCAATTTGCGATCTCGTTAAAGAATTTTTTTGTCCTGCCACCATATCGCCGCCACAGAGGACTAAATCAGGTTGCCAATCTGGAATAAATGCGATCGCCTGATCAACTTCTTTTTCATAGGTCGTCGAACCATACTGACTATTAAGATCACTGATAACCACAATCCGCACATCACCACGAACAGGAGCAGTTAAACCTTTAGGTGCAGGGGAAAAAGCAACAGGTTGGCGAGCTTGGGAATCAATAGAAATCGTTTTTATGGGAGTTGAAGAATTACTTTTAGAGAAAAGTTGATGGATAAGCGACACGATCGCAAAACCACCCAAAGTTCCACCAGCAATTAAAATTTGACGACGATTAACTCCCATAAAAAGACGATCATTGTTTAATCAATAGAAATAGATTGAGGACGCTGATTAGCCGTACTTTTCATGTCAGCACCGCTAAAATCCATCATGCCCTGTTTTTCTAACCAAGTTTTTAAGGGATCGGAAGACAATTTGAGTTGCAAAACACCTGAGACAAAGCCAGAAGTAAAAGCAACGGGTTGTTGGACTAATTCTTTGAAAATGGGTTCTAATTCACTTAAAAACATAATCTGTTTCTCTGATTAAGATTAATTGCGCTAACTTATTGATTTTAATTTAACTAATTTAACGCATTTCGTGTTGGCAAGATGCTAACTTCGGCGATCGCTTGATTAGTCAAACAACGCCAATAACAGTCAAACAAATCTGGAACCTGAACCCCTAAAGACGCGATCGCAGGAGCAGAAGGAAAAGGCCAAAGCCTATCAAAAACAATTTTTTGATTCAAAATACTAAACTGCAACAAATAAACTGAAGGAGTCGCATCTAAAGCTTCTAAAGTATTGTAAGCCAAAGCACATAACTGTTGACGTAGATTATCCGTTAATTCAACTGGTTGTTGATAAGCATTCGGCATCTCACCTTCCCCAATCACTTCACCATAAATCGGCCCCTGCGCTGTCCAAACAATCGGCAACCATTGATCACCGAGCCAATTTATATCAGGATTAATTTTATATTTTAAATGTTGTTCAACCCAGAGGCGACGAGCCAAAATTTCTTGACAAGATTGATAAAGATTATGACCTGGAAAAGTCAGCCATTTTGGTAGTTGAATAGTTAAGGGACAATAAATTCTGCCGACGAGGGAAGTCTGCCGTTGAGCCGCCTCAGACCACAAGGAAGCAACCGCAATCACATCAATTAGTGTGTCAGGAGAATTGGACAAAATTGCCTGTTTTAAAGCGGCCAGCATCATTTCTGTCACAGGAGAAGCTGCAATCAATCGCCCCTCTTGCTTCACTTTTGCATTTACAATAATGCTGACTCGGCCACTGGTTCTCGGTCTTTTTAACTGCTGATTGCTCACTATGGGTCTCTTCCTTGCCTAAATAAATAAATTTTTTCCTACTTTAGCCTTTCAACGATGAACGGGTAAGGTAAATTGAAAACAACTGCCCTGTCCCAAAACACTATTTACCCAAATTTGACCATAGTGGGCCCGAATAATTTTACGACAGAAAGACAAGCCCAAACCATAACCTTCTTTTGCTTCATCTCGTTTAAGACGAAAATGTCCCTCAAAAATATTCTCTTGTTTAGATTCAGGAATTCCTGGCCCTGTGTCAGTAATATTAACTTGAATTTTTTGGGTAGTGCGATGGAAAATGGAAACTGTAATTTCTCCGCCTTTTGGGGTATATTTAATGGCATTATCTAATAGATTCGCAAAAACTTGTTGAATCAACTCTTCATCAGCATAAACGGAAGGAAGATTTTGGGGAATATCGGTTGCTAGTTTCAATGACTTTGCATCACACTGTTCCTGATATAAATCGAGGATTTCAACACAAAGATTTTGCAAATAAAAGGGACGATTATGAATTTCAAATTGGGAACTAAAATTTTTTGAGGCTTGGAGAATATCCGTAATCAGACGATTCATAATCCGAAACTGTTGACGGGATTGATGATAAAGATGTTTTTGTAATTGGGGTTTACGTTCATTTTCAGATTTATTTTGCAGTAATTCTAAGGTGTCAACTGCCATAGAAGCGGCGGTGAGAGGACTGCGGAGATCGTGAGCCAACATCGCTAAAATTTGATCTTTAAATTTAACTTGTTCTAAAAGGGCTTCTTTTTCTTGCTTTAATCGAAAAATTTCGTCCGATAATCGCATGATCTCGGCAGAATCACTAAAAGAAAAAGTTTTGTTTTTTGCAACAATTGTAACTTCTTCTAGTTTAGACTTTTCAAATAATTGCTCTGTGATTGCTTCTTCCCAATGAGGCCACCATTTTTTCAATTGATTGACGATATTGCTGCCAGCTAAAGTTTGTCGCGGTTCGGGAAAAATTTTCACTAAAGAAGGCGTGGCAACCAGGCGGAAATGTTCGACAAGGTGCGGTTGCTCGGTAATTTCAATCACCTGAAGTTCAAAAGAATAATCTGCTTTTAGATTGTTTAAATGGGCTTGAATTTGTTGGACATTTTCTTGGGAATGGGGACGCTCATCAATGAATAGCAAAAGTTGCAACAACACAGGAGCGGAAGAAACTTGTCCAGAAGTTTTTGGCATATCACTGAGGTTTAGCACAGAAGATGACCATCACAAGGCTGATCTAATCAAAATGAAATGTCTAAACTCTGCATGGAAAAAAAGACTTTAGCCTGATTTTAACCTAAATTGTGAGCAAGACTTTCTCTTCTAATTCTCAATATTTAAAATTCAAGGAATTGCACTCTGCGATCGCCTGACCTGAGTTCCTGAATTTTCCTTGTCAACTAGTATTTTTCGGTAAGTTGTTCTCAGAAATTGCGACCAGAAATAAATCTAATTCTGAATTACAACTAGATAAATAAAACCTAAATCTTTGACTTTGATTTATTACAAAAAGGATGATATTTTTCTGTTTTATCTTGAGTCATTATTTAGTGTTTTGATCATTGCTTATCTTTAATTCTATTCTAGATTTAGAGTTATCTAAGACACTTTTTCTAAAGAAGCCAACGGTTCAGGAATAGACGCAGAAGGAGCTTCAAATTCTCCTATCAAAACGTATTCTAAACGCAGTTTTAGCCAGACAGTAAACTGTTTATTAGTAGAAATAATGGCAACAGATTCGGCGGGAATTTTAGCCTTAATTTCTTTCATTTCAGGAGCTTCCAAAAAAGCGGGTTGCTTAACTTGCCAAAAATCAATTTCTTTGTTATTTTCAGCATAATTTCTTATCCGTTCTTTGAGAACTTCTTTTTCCACAGCTTCTTCTAGCAAAAATTTTTGGCTGGCTAGAACATAATAATAAGTCGTCATCGGTAAATATTGGGATTTGAATGAATATATAGCTTTGTAATTACTAAATTAACATGATTTGGGATCAGACTTTTCCTTGCATTGCTAACTTCATTTCTCGCACAGCACGTTCCATTCCAACCAACACTGCTCGACTAATAATAGTATGTCCAATATTAATTTCCTCCATGCCAGGTAAACACGCCACAGGATAGACATTCCAATAAGTTAAACCGTGACCCGCATTCACTCGTAGTCCTAAATTTAATGCCTGTTCACAACCCAGCTTCAGCACTTTTAATTCATGTTGTTGTAAATGGGAATTGGGCGCGTCTGCATATTTTCCTGTATGAAGTTCAATAAATTGCGCCTGAGTTTTGGCAGAAGCTTCGAGTTGAAAATTTTCGGCATCTATGAACAAACTAACAGGGATTTCGGATGATTGCAATTGCTCGACTACTCCACACAAATAATCAATATTTCCCACAATGTCTAATCCTCCTTCGGTTGTCACTTCTTGCCGTTTTTCAGGAACAAGGGTTACATAGTCGGGTTTGATTTCTAAGGCGATCGCGACCATTTCTGGCGTTGCGGCCATTTCCAGATTTAAGTGAGTGCGAACAGTTTCTCGAAGAATACGAACATCTCGGTCTTGAATGTGACGACGATCTTCACGCAAATGAACCGTAATTCCATCTGCACCACCCAACTCGGCTAAAATTGCCGCCGCCACAGGATCTGGTTCAACCGTTTGTCGTGCTTGGCGAATAGTTGCAACATGATCAATATTGACTCCCAAGGTCAGCATATTTTTAAACCTGAATTGCTTTTTATGAGAGTTATTTTAACTTGCTTGATCCGCATTTTCATCAAGTTAATAACTGTCATTTTTACTTCCTCAGAAAAGCTCCTCAATTTCTCGCTCCAATTCATTCATACTGCTATACTAAAAACGTAGTCGTTATGAGTTTAATAAAAGTCGATGTCAACCTCAACTGTCGAAAACGTCGTAATTATTGGTTCTGGTCCTGCTGGTTATACTGCCGCGATCTATGCCGCTAGAGCAAATTTAAAGCCCTTGATGTTTGAAGGTTTCCAGACGGGTGGGATTCCTGGTGGACAATTAATGACCACAAATGAAGTTGAAAATTTTCCAGGTTTCCCTGAAGGAATTACAGGGCCAGAATTGATGGAACGAATGAAAGCTCAAGCTGAACGTTGGGGAACGGAATGTTATACAGAAGATGTAATCGCAGTCGATCTAAGTCAGCGTCCTTTTACTATTCAATCTAGCGATCGCCAAGTTAAAGCCAACAGTATTATTATTGCCACAGGAGCCGTTGCCAAGCGGTTAGGATTACCGAGCGAAAGAGAATTTTGGAGTAGTGGAATTTCTGCCTGTGCAATTTGTGATGGAGCCAGTCCTAGTTTTAAACAAGAAGCTCTAGCAGTAATTGGAGGAGGAGATTCAGCAGCAGAGGAAGCAGTTTATTTGACTAAGTATGGTTCTCATGTGCATTTATTAGTCAGAAAAGGTGAGATGCGTGCCAGTAAAACGATGCAAGATCGGGTTTTAGATAATCCTAAAATTACGGTGCATTGGCATACAGAACCAGTGGATGTTTTTGGCAGTAATAGTCGCTTGGAAGGTTTAAAAATTCGCAATTTACAAACAGAAGAAGTTACTGACTTAGCTGTTAAAGGTTTATTTTATGCGATCGGACATACGCCTAATACTGATCTTTTTCAAGGACAGTTAGAACTAGATAGTGTTGGTTATATTGTCGTTAAATCAGGTTCTGTAGCAACCAGTGTGGAAGGTGTTTTTGCAGCAGGAGATGTTCAAGATCATGAATATCGTCAGGCGATTAGTGCAGCAGGAACGGGATGTATGGCGGCTCTTTTAGCAGAACGTTGGTTATCTTCTAATAATCTTATTGCAGAATATCATCAACAAGCTGAATCAGAAACTCTTCCTGTAGTTCAAGAAAAGAAAACTGTAGTTGATACAGAAGCTACATTTGATATTCGGCAAACTCGTCATGTGGGAGGTTATGCCCTGCGCAAACTTTTTCACGAAAGCGATCGCCCATTATTAGTTAAATATGTCTCACCAACTTGTGGGCCTTGCCGTACTCTCAAGCCAATTTTAGACAAAGTAGTAGATGAATATGATGGTAAAATTCACTTCATTGAAATTGATATTGAAGCCGATCCTGAAGTTGCCCAAATGGGTGGAGTAATGGGAACACCAACAGTCCAAATTTTTAAAGATCAAGAATTACTAAATGAGCTTAAAGGAGTCAAACAAAAAAGTGATTTTCGTAGTCTGATTGATCAAGCATTACCTACAGCAACTTTAGTGTAATGGTCAACGCGATGATTGAAACAGTGAAAGATATTGGCGAACAGGGATTATTAGCAAAACTACAACGCTTTTGTCCCGCCGAAATTATTGGAGATGATGGGGCAGTTCTCAAAATCATTAATGATCAAAATTTGGTCGTTACTACCGATGTTTTAGTCAATGGCGTTCATTTCAGCGAACAAACTACCAGTCCTGAAGATGTGGGTTGGCGGGCTGTTGCGGCTAATTTATCGGATTTGGCGGCGATGGGAGCAATACCACTGGGAATTACTATCGGACTCAGTTTACCGAGTGATACTGCTGTTTCTTGGGTAGAAGCTCTTTATCAAGGTGGCGATCGCTGCTTAAAAAAATATCAAACTTCTCTTGTTGGTGGCGATATTTGTCGATCTTCGGTGATTTCTGTCGCTATTACCGCATTTGGACAAGTTGAACCAGAGCGAGTAATTCGACGTTTTACGGCCCAACCAGGAGACGCGATCGCAGTGACAGGAATTCATGGAGCATCTAGGGCAGGTTTAGAATTATTACTTAATCCCAATTTAGGTCAAGAATTATCAGAAAATGAGCGAAAACAATTAATTAAATGCCATCAGCGTCCCCAACCTCGTTTAGACGTTCTGCCTTATTTATGGGAATTATCAGAACTTTTTGCTGAATATTTCAACGAATCGAGAAAAGGCTGGATTGCGGGCATGGACAGCAGTGACGGTTTAGCGGATGCCGTTTTACAAATTTGCCGTTGTAGTGGAGTCGGGGCAGAAATTGAAAAAAATCTGATTCCTCTTCCCGAAAATCTAGCTCAATGGGTCAGACCAGAGCAGGCGATCGATTGGGCTTTATATGGCGGTGAAGATTTTGAATTGGTTCTGTGTTTACCCGAAATTGTTGCCCAAAATTTGGTGAAAAAATTAGGAAAACCTGCGGCTATTATCGGGAAAATCACCACCCAGAAGTCAGTAATTTTAAAAGATAATTTAGGTCCTGGCTCTCAGCAAGAATTGTTTCTCAGTCAAGGATTTCAACATTTTGGAAATTAATCAGCGTAAAAATTGCAATTAAATGCTCTTTTCTTGTAATACTTTTGCAATATTACTCATCAAGCTTTTAGAGAGAGCTAAAATGGGAAAAGAAAGAGCCGTCAATCTTTTAAAAATATTCAACAATAAAACAATTTCCTCTCATTTTTTCTGATGTAATGGAAAGCCTCAGTATAATCAAAAAGCAAATGGAATTCCCCGTCGAATTATTACTAACTATCACTAAAAAACTAGAAAATCATTCAGAAGCTCTGAGAATCAAAAAATTTATCTATTGCCTTAATAAAAAGAAATGGGAAAATGATCTTCAGATTGTTAATCAATACTTTCTTGATCAACTCTTAGTTGAATTAATTGAAGTTCAGCCGACTATTAATAGATTGTCTTTGGCAATGTATGAATTAGTAAAAAGTCTTAATCGTCAACAAACTTATCTCGTTATTGCTCAAAGTTTACTAGAAGAACTTGCGCCTGTTTATAATGCCAATCAAGAAGAGTTAGAAAATTCTCAACTTAATCAGTTATTTAAAAGAGAATTAGCTAGAAAGAATTCTTCGCCCCGCGTTTATATCAATTTAATGGAAGTTTTGGTTAAGGAATCTGTTTTTCAAGAACTAGAAAAATTACCTTTAAAAATCACTCAATCATTGAATGTTGAAGAAATTATAGCGTATTCTTTAAATCATTTGCCAACTTTATATGTCACTAGTGAAGAAGGAAAAATTGAACAACTTAAGAAAGCAAGATTAATGAAAAACCAAATTCATCTTGTAGTAATAGAAAGTATAAAAATCATTATGCAAAATCCTCTGCGTAATTCCACTCCTTTAAAAATTCGCTCTATATTTTTTAGAAAGAATCCTGATTAAGGATAACTGAGAAATCAAAAAATAGCCATAAATAAATGCTTATTATTATCTCGTAAAAGGTTTATTTTCTGTTATCTATACTTTTAATTCGCTGATTTATTAAAATTATTATAATTTCTTCGCTCTCAA
Organism: Snowella sp. SOY_38_metabat_116; assembly: GCA_031396835.1. Lineage (GTDB taxonomy): Bacteria > Cyanobacteriota > Cyanobacteriia > Cyanobacteriales > Microcystaceae > Snowella. Next base: position 6,552 of record JANNLO010000041.1, on the reverse strand, counting down.
TAAAATAGAGATTCATTTACACAATTTTCTCTCCAAAAATGATTGGATCAATAGGACTAAAATCCAAAATGAGATAACCTATTGATAATCTTAAACTATTCAATTAAGCTAAAATTTCTATGGATTTTTTCTCCAGCAGTGGTTATTTAATCTTTTTAATCACCTCCGCCGCCATTTATGCCATTTTTGCCCTAGGACTCAATCTTCAATGGGGTTTTACAGGCTTGATTAACTTCGGTCACGTTGCTTTTATGACAATTGGAGCCTATTCCACCGCGCTGTTGACATTGCAGGGAGTCCCGATGATTATTTCGGTTTTCGTGGGCATTTTTTTAGCCGCGTTGTTGGGTCTTTTAATTGGAATTTCGACATTGCGATTGAGAGAAGATTATTTGGCGATCGTCACCATTGGCGTGTCGGAATTAGTGCGTTTAGTCGCATTAAATGAAGAAGAAATCACCAAAGGAGCATTTGGCATACAAAGTTACCCAATTCCCTTTGATTTTGAACCTAATTTAATGGTTAAATACCTTTTTATTGGAATCTTAACTTTTCTTGCTGTTTATGCTGAATGGCTACTCTGGCGTAGTCTTTCTTATCAATGGAAAGAGAATCAATCAATAAAGAAAAAAAGTGTTCAGCCCCGCAAACCGATCGCCTTAGTAATTTGGGGAACAATTGCCACCGCTTTAATTTTATTAGCATATATTCCAGGCGTAATTTCTCTTTATAACTACACTTACAAAGCAGGATTAATGTTATTAACTTTGGGAGTTCTCGCCCTAATTTACACAGGCTTAGAATTTCTAGTAAATTCACCTTGGGGGCGTATTTTGAAAGCTATCAGAGAAGATGAAGAAATTCCCAGAGCTTTAGGAAAAAATGTCTTTTGGTATAAACTCCAATCTTTTATGTTAGGTGGTGCGATCGCAGGAGTTTCGGGAGCTTTTTTTGCTTGGCAATTAACAACTATTTATCCTAGTAATTTTGAACCTTTATTAACTTTTAATGCGTGGATTATTGTTGTTATTGGTGGATCAGGCAGTAATGCAGGAACAATTTTAGGCGCGATTATTTTTTGGAGTTATGATTCTCTAACTCGCTATTTATTACCCCAATTAGGTTGGTTTGATCAAAGTCAAACAGGGGCTTTTCGGATTATGGTCATTGGCTTAATTTTAATGATCTTAATGGTCTGGCGGCCCCAAGGAATTTTAGGTAAAAAAGAAGAATTAACTTTGGGAAAATAGAATTTCTAGCCCGCGATCGCAACCTGAAAAAACGCTTGATCTGCTAAGATAATAGAGAATAATTTAAAGAACTTGAAACCCGATTTTCCCCTAAGCTATGGCTCTCAAACTACCGATTGACTTTCAAGACGCATTTGACGTAATCGTCGTTGGAGCGGGTCATGCTGGTTGTGAAGCGGCTCTTGCGACCTCTCGTTTGGGTTGTCGGACTCTTTTGTTAACTTTAAATCTGGACAGAATTGCTTGGCAACCTTGTAATCCAGCAGTCGGCGGCCCTGCAAAATCCCAATTAACCCATGAAGTTGATGCTTTGGGCGGGGAAATGGGCAAAATGGCTGATCGCACTTATTTACAAAAACGGGTTCTCAATATGTCACGCGGCCCCGCAGTCTGGGCATTAAGAGCGCAAACGGATAAACGAGAATATGCCGCGATCATGAAAAATATTATCGAAAATCAGGAAAATCTCAGCGTCCGCGAAGGCATGGTAACGGATGTTGTGCTTGGTCATAATGATGAAATTATTGGCGTACAAACTTATTTTGGCTCTTGTTTCCAAGCAAAAGCTGTTATTTTGACCACAGGAACTTTTTTAGGCGGAAAAATCTGGATCGGTGGAAAATCAATGAGTGCGGGACGGGCTGGTGAATTTGCGGCGATCGGTTTGACGGAAACATTGAACGATTTGGGTTTTGAAACAGGAAGGCTAAAAACGGGAACCCCAGCTAGAGTTGACAAACGCTCTGTTGACTATAGTTTGCTTGAACCCCAACCGCCTGATGAAATTGTGAGTTGGTTTAGTTTTGACCCAGAAGTCTGGATTGAACGGGAACAAATGAATTGTTATCTCACCCGCACGACTCAAAAAACCCATGATTTAATTCGAGAAAATTTACATTTATCTCCTATTTACGGTGGTTTTATTGATTCCAAAGGGCCACGCTATTGTCCATCTATTGAAGATAAAATTGTTCGTTTTGCCGATAAAGAAAGTCATCAAATTTTTATTGAACCAGAAGGACGAGATATTCCTGAACTTTATATTCAAGGTTTTTCGACGGGTTTACCTGAAAATGTGCAGTTGGCGATGTTGCATACTTTACCTGGTTTAGAAAATTGCGTGATGTTGCGTCCTGCTTATGCGGTTGAATATGATTATTTGCCTGCGACCCAATGTTATCCCACGCTGATGACAAAAAGAATTGAGGGTTTATTTTGTTCGGGGCAAATTAATGGCACAACGGGTTATGAAGAAGCGGCGGCCCAGGGAATTGTGGCAGGAATTAATGCGGCACGATTCTGTCAAGGTTTGGAGATGAAAATTTTTTCCCGCGAAGAAAGCTATCTCGGCACATTGATTGATGATCTTTGTACAAAAGATTTACGCGAACCTTATCGAATGTTGACGAGTCGCTCGGAATATCGTTTGATTTTGCGCTCGGATAATGCGGATCAACGTCTTACTCCTTTGGGACGAGAAATTGGTTTAATTGACGATCGCTGTTGGCAACTGTTTGAAACGAAACAAGCTAATGTCACGGCAGAAAAAGAACGCTTATATGAGACCCGTGTCAAGGAACAGGAAGAAGTAGGAATTGCGATCGCAGCAGATACTCAACAAAAAATCAAGGGTTCTATCACTTTGGCTGACTTATTGCGTCGTCCAGGTTTTCATTACGCCAACTTGGAGAATTACGGTTTAGGGAAAACTGAACTGAATAAAATAGAAAAAGAAGAGGTCGAGATTGAGATAAAATATTCTGGCTATATCAAACGTCAGCAGGTTCAAATTGAACAGGTTAGTCGTCATAGTCATCGTCATCTTCCCCCGAACTTGGATTACATGGTGATCGCAACTTTATCGATGGAATCGAGGGAAAAATTAACCAAAATGAAACCCCTAACCATTGGCCAAGCGGCCCGTATTGGAGGAGTTAATCCTGCTGATATCAATGCTCTTTTAGTCTATCTAGAAGGGCAGTTTAGAAACTTTTCATCAAAGGTTATTTAGATATAGTAAACGCAGGAATAGTTAATAAATAATATTGATTAAATTGGCATTTATTTAAGAGCAATGTTGATCACTGTCGCAACCATTTTCTAGTAAGCTGGGTGACATAAATCATCAAAAAAGAGTTTAAATATTTTTTGCCAAAAGTAACTAGAATTTGTTATGATTTTTTTCGTTTAACAATAGATTTATTTTAAATTAAAAACCAAATGGAAGCAAAAACATTAATTATCAAAATATTCAATCGTCTTGCTTTTGAATGTGAGAGAATTTCTAAAAAACTTGAATATTCAGGATGTGATTCAAATATTTTTCAATATACAGATTGTTTTGAAACAATAGATATGTTAATCAAGTTAACACAACCCAAATTCCTCTGTGATATTGGAGCTAACAATGGAATTTGGGCTTATGTACTAAAACAAATGAATCCAACTTTAGAACATATTGTTTTTTTTGAACCCCAAACTCAATATCAAGAAAAACTACAAAAATTATCTTTGCCTAATACCACAAAAGTTATTTATCCCTGGGGATTGGGTGATCAAAAAGAAGAACTGTTTATAAAAGGAGGCACTGCATCGGCCTCTTTTTTTGATGTTGAAAAACAGACTGAATATTTTCCAAATAGTCTTTCTGATAAGCAAGAATCAGTAGAGATTAAACTTTTAGATGAAATATATTCTCAAGATAATTTGCCTATACCAGACTTAATTAAACTTGATGTTCAGGGATTTGAATTAAATGTTTTGAAAGGAGGAATTAAGACCCTGAGAAAAACAAAATACTTAGTCATAGAATTATCATTTCGTCAATTTTATAAAAATCAACCACATATTTGGGAAATTTTCCAATTTTTACAAGAAAATAATTTTGTAATGATCGGCAAAGGCTTTGAATGGAGATCCCCAAAAAATTCATCAGAACTTTTACAAATGGATGCAATATTTATGAATACTAATTTGTCATAACTGACTAAGAATTGGACATTATATTAAATGAGTAGTTTACTTTCTAAGGCTGTAAATAATTCAACTTGGACAGCGATTGGTTCTTTATTGACGGCAGTTTTAGGTTTTTTATTTGCAGGACTAACTATTCGTTGGTTAGGGGAAGCTGAGGCGGGATTTGCGATTGTTATTGCTACGATCGCGGGTATTAACGGTACTTTCAGTGGCTTGGGATTAGGAACTGCCGCAACACGTCTAATTAGTTCTGCCCATGAAAAAAAAGATACTCAAGTAATTCAAAAAATAGCAGGAGTCTGTTTTTCAACATCTTTAGCTTTTGGGTTACTTGTATTTTGTATTTTTACGTTTGGTTCCTCTTCAATTGTTAATTGGAGCCAGTATAAAGGTGAAATGAGTACTGGACAAACATACTGCATTTTATTGGGCTTAACATTTTTTTTACAACAAATAACCAACTACTTCAATATATTCTTGATTTCTTTGCAAAGATTTGACTGGCAGACCAAGCTTAATACTGTCTTTCTTTTAGCTAATGGTATATTGGGAATTACTTTATTGAAAGCTTTTCCTAATATTTTAACTTTAGGAATAATCCAGTTAGTATTGTCTTTCTTAAATTGTTTATGTACAGGATTTGTCGTAACTAAAATTTTAGGATTTCTAACATATCCATCTTGGCATCAATCAGTTTTTATTGAACTTTGGTCATTTGGTAAATGGGTGTATTTAACACAGATAAAATGTATTTTTTTTGATGGTCTTGATAAAATCTTCTTGACTTCTATTTTTGGCAGTTCTTCCTTACCCTTTTATACTTTTGCCCAAAGAATTTATTTGACAGTTCATACAATGTTAGTGGGACAATCTTCCTTTCTCTTTCCAATGCTCTCAGCCCAGGGTGATAAATTAGAAATTGTAGCAGAACAATTAGAAGATCGTTTACGCTGGTTTGTGGGATTACTCGCTAGTTTTATTTATTCTGGACTTATCATTGCTGGGCCAACACTATTAACTCTTATCATCAATGCTGAATTTTCTAATCAAGCAAGCTTTCAACTATTTATTTTTTCTTGGGTTGGCTACATTCACGCTCAAGCGATAGTTGTATTCTTTCTGAATTACAGTAAAGGAGATGGTAAGGAAAACTGGATTTATGTGGTGATTGTTGGATTTTGTTATTTACCTATTTTCGTTTTTTTAGCATTAAATTTTGGTTTTCAATATGCTGTTATTGGGCAACTAATGATGCTTATTGGAGTAATTTACTTGCTACGACGTTATAAGTATAAGATAGCTTGGCCGAGCTTTTTTGGCTGGTTAATAAGTCCCTTACTGTCATCTTTATTGTTAATGACGATAGCGACTATAGTTCACTACTTCCTTCTCTTAAATGTCGATATATTAGAAATTCAAATCATTTCAATTATTGCATTTTATCTTTTTACTCCTTTGGTCATTTACTTTATAGAAAATAATTTTTTAGTCGGCAAGCATAGACTAAATACTTTAGTTAAAGCAATATTTATTCTTTTTAATCGAGTTTAAGTATAATTCTTCGACTCTTGGAGGGAAATTTTTTGATCGTTTATTAAACTTATTTTTGGCTTGTGATTAGCGACAAACTCTGGTATCGTTAAAATCAAAATAAATCCATCAAGAATCAGAGAAAAATAGGCAATGCTTAAAGATGTTTTTGAACGTATTTTGAAACGTGTTGGTTACAAAATAATTAAGAATAGTTCTCCCGTCTGTCATTTTCATTCAGATTATTATTTGCAACATAATGCACGACGACTCGAACACCTAGCAAGTTTTAGTATCCCAGTAAGAGGTTTGTCTGTGCTTGAGGTGGGGGCGGGAATCGGCGATCACTCTCATTACTACATTGATAGAGATTGCGAAATTACAATAACGGATGCACGACAAGACAATCTTGATTATCTTCGTCTTCGTTACCCTGAAATTAATATCCTACAATTGGACTTAGATTCTCCTCATCCGCTTAAAAACACTTCCTTTGACATAGTTCACTGCTACGGCTTGTTATACCATTTGCAAAATCCTGAATTAGCCTTAGATTTTCTTAGTCAATCTTGTAAAAAAATTCTCTTTTTAGAAACCTGTGTTTCCTTTGGTAGCGATAAAGAAATAAATCTTACAAAAGAAATTCAAATTAACCCGACTCAGGCTTTTTCGGGTGTGGGTTGTCGTCCAACACGGCAATGGATATTTTCTTATTTACAAAAGCATTTTGAGTATGTCTATATTCCTAAGACTCAACCAAATCATAAGGAGTTTCCTCTAGACTGGAATCACCCAG
>JANNLO010000019.1:0-12511 GCA_031396835.1 Snowella sp. SOY_38_metabat_116 | reverse complement strand
AGCAGTAGAGCGACTCCAATCTATGACTCAATCTATTCAGGCAGTAGCAGCTAATGCAGAGCTTGCAGAAACAGCAGTCCAACAGGCGACTAAAACCGTAGATATGGGAGAAGATGCCATGAATCGTACTGTTGATGGGATCTTAGCGATTCGGGAAACAGTAGCAGCGACGGCGAAAAAAGTAAAACGCTTAGGAGAATCTTCCCAAAAGATTTCTAAAGTGGTGAATCTGATTAGTAGTTTCGCGGATCAAACTAACCTGTTGGCATTAAATGCAGCCATTGAAGCAGCCCACGCAGGAGAAGAAGGTCGAGGTTTTGCAGTAGTTGCAGATGAAGTTCGTTCCCTCGCTCGGCAGTCGGCTGAAGCAACGGCAGAAATTTCTGATCTGGTAGCCAGTATTCAATCAGAAACTAATGAAGTGGTAGCTGCGATGGAATCAGGAACAGAACAGGTTGTCACAGGGACAAAACTTGTGGATGAAACTCGCAAGAGCTTGAACCAAATTACGGCAGCTAGTGCGCAAATTAGTGAACTGGTTGGAGCGATCGCAGCGGCAGCAGTAGAACAATCTCAAACCAGTCAATCTGTCACCCAAACAATGGTTCAAGTCGCGGCAGTATCTGATAAAACCTCCTTAGAAGCCGCTCAAGTTTCTAATGCGTTTAAAGAATTACTAGCAGTTGCCCAATCGTTGCAAGATAGCGTTCGTCAGTTCAAAGTTGAATAATTTAATTTCTTTTTCTTTATCCTTAAATTTAAACCTATGGCTCCTAGTCTTACAACCGAAATTTCTCCCTTAACAACTCCTCTTGATGGTCTCAATAGTTTATTGGTGAACAGTCAACGATTGAATAACCAGACTGCGATCGCTCTTACCGTGGCCGAAACAACTCAAAACGCGATCGCCCAAGGAGAACAAACCTTAAATGATCAAGCGGGAGGAATGAAAGCCATTCGAGAAACGATGAACACCACAACAGGGCAAATTCAACGACTAGACAATTCTACTCAACAGATTGCTAAAGTCATTACCCTCATTCGTCAGTTTGCGGCCCAAACCCATTTGCTCGCCTTAAAAGCCTCTATTGAAGCAGCACGAGCGGGAGAAGGAGGTCGGGGATTTGCCGTCATTGCCGATGAAGTCCGAACTTTAGCAGCCCAATCAGCAGAAGCAACGGCCTCTATTGAAGCATTGGTTGTGAGTATTCAATCAGAAACTCGTGATGTTGCAGAAACTTTAACAAAAGGAAAACAACAACTAGACCGAGAAAGCAAAGACCTAGAAAAATCCCATGAGCAATGGCAACAGGCGGCTCAATCTAGTTTACAACTTCCTGATCTTGTCCAAAAAATTGCCGAAACAGCCAATCAACAGTCCCAAGTTGCCCAAGCAATCCAACAAGAACTGAATCGTAAAGCGTGAATAATGCGATAACCCCTCTATCATCATGATGAATCCCGACATCCGCGATCATGCCTACCAATTCTTTGTTGAAGAAGCTCCTGAGTTACTTCAAATAATGGAAGATGGCTTACTAACATTGCGAACCGAGCGGACATCAGCTAAAGTTCATGAAATCATGCGAGCGGCTCACTCACTTAAAGGAGGGGCTGCTAGTGTGGAGTTACCCACTATTAGAATTTTGTCCCATCGTTTAGAAGATATTATTAAAGCCTTTTATAATGAAGCAACTGTTTTGGATGAGTACATGGAAAGTCTTTTATTACAGGCTTATGATTCTTTAAAAGAACCCCTTTTAACTCAAATTTCCCAGGGTAGTTTTGATGAAGAAGCTGCCTTAAATAAAGCAAAACCGATATTAGAAGCAATTGAATTTTTATTGGGCGATCGCCTGGCAGAAGGAGATCAATATTTACCGAGTTCGGCAGATTTAGGGGTTGATATTGTCTCGTCGATTTTTGAAGTGGATATTACCCAGGGCTTGGATCAAATTGAAGACGCGTTAAATACAGGAGATTTAGTCCAAATTACCCAAACTTTAGGCTCTCAAACAGAGGTTTTTGCGGGTTTAGCGGAATTATTAAATTTATCTGGTTTTAAGGCAATTACTGATTTGGTTCAACAAGCCATTCAGGAAAAGCCTGAGCAAATGCTCCAAATTGCTCAACTAGGGCTTCAAGATTGGCGAGGCAGTTGTGAAAAAGTTCTCAAAAACGGCGATCGCACTCAAGGTGGAACTCCTTCTGAGGACTTGTTGGGCTTAATTCAAAACCAGTTTTTGCCAGAAGAATTGAATTTAGAAGATCCCTTTGCTACTTTTACGGATAATGCTTTTGATTTCAATTTTGCTGATCCTGTTTCGGAGTTAGAAACAAATTTATTTAATGGATTAGAGATTGAAACTTCAAATATTGACAGCGAACCTGATGAAATTATTGATCCTAATGATTCTAGTTATCAATTTTTTATTGAAGAAGCACCCGAATTATTGCAAATTATTGAAGATGGTTTACTAACTCTAAGAACAGAAAGAACTTCGGCTAAAGTTCATGAAATTATGCGGGCGGCCCATTCTCTTAAAGGCGGATCAGCTAGTGTTGGCTTAAAAACCATTAAGACCCTTTCTCATCGTTTAGAAGATATTATTAAGGCGTTTTATAATGAATCTGTTCTGATTGATGAAGATATTGAAAGTCTTTTGTTACTGGGTTTTGACTGTTTAAAAGAAGCTTTATTACAACAATTATCTGAAGGAAATTTTGACCGACAAGCCATTCTTACCAAAGCTAAACCTATTTTTGAAACTCTGGAAGCTGTTTTAGGAGATCACATTGCTGAAGGAGATCAATACTTACCCAGTTCCGCTGATTTAGGAGTAGATATTGTTTCTTCGATTTTTGAAGTTGATATTACCCAGGGTTTACAACAAATTGCCCAGGCGATCGCAACCCAAAATCTTGAACACATTAAAGAAATTCTCGAAGCTCAAGCAGAAGTCTTTTTAGGATTAGCAGAATTATTAAATTTATCTGGTTTTAAAGAAATTACTAGCGCGGCTCAAACTGCTCTACAACTGAGTCCTGACCAATCCCTTTTAATTGCCGAATTAGCCCTTATAGATTGGCAAAATGGTTGTGATCAAGTCCTAAAAAACGGCGATCGCGCTCAAGGTGGCGTTCCTTCTGCCCAACTCCTTGCTTTAACCGTCGTAGAAGAAAAAATTACTATTGTCAGCCAAACTGATTCGCCCCGACTGAGTGACCTATTCTTTGGAGACGAGGAAGATGAAGAACTTGCGCCCGAACCTGTGTCGATTATTGCAGAACCAGAAATTGTCTTCGCTGTCAATCTAGAAGAAAGAGAATTGGCGGAACCCGTTGCGGCAGATTTAGGAGATGTTTTTGGTGTCGGTGCAGATTTTAATGATTTTACTTTCCCCCCATTAGAAACATTACCCACTGTTTTAGAAACAACAGTAGAAAACCTAGAAGAAGAAGAATCAGTAATTATTCCCAATTTGGAAGATGTTTTTGGTGGATTGATTCTTGATTCAGATCTTGTTTCTGAAAATGTTTTTGCTGAAATCTCAGAAATTCCAAGCATTGAAGACTGGGCTTTAGCTGATATGGTTCAATCCGTTGAACAGGCTTTTGCCCAATTACCTAGTCTTGAGTCGCCTGGATCAAATTCTCAAGTTCCCCTAGTTGTTAATCCAATCATTGCTGAAACTCCCGAAATTTCCCCGATTACAGAAAGACCTGAAAAAGTTACACCTTTTGCCAAAATACCAGTTCCAACTGCAGCCAATCTCTCCATTCGGGTTGACTTTTATCGTTTAGAACGGATGAACAATTGGGTGGGTGAACTCGCCATTAATCGTAATAGTTTATCTCTGCAAAACGAGCAATTACAAGGTTCCGTGCGCTCTCTGCTGTCCCGTTTTAGTCTTTTCCAAAACATGACGGGTAAATTACGAGAATTAGCCGATCAATTGGTTATTATGCCCGAACGACGAGAACAAGCCGCCTGGATTTCTACCGCCTTTGATGCCTTAGAAATGGATTCCTATGGAGCTTTGTCTGGTCAATTGCAGGACATTCTCGAAGAAATGATGCAACTTGAAGAAGCAGTTGATGATATTGTCTTGTTTGCCAGAGCGACAGATCAAAGCTTAGAAGCCCAACGTCAAATGCTCTTTTCTCTCAGGGATGAACTCATGTGGGCGAGAATGTTGCCCCTAGGTGAAGTATTGAATCGTTTTCCCCGTATTCTTCGTGATTTATCTACCCAGTATCACAAACCTGTACAACTTAAATTGAAAGGAACGGCGGTTTTAGTCGATAAACTTGCTCTGGAAAAATTGTATGATCCCATGCTCCATTTGCTACGAAATGCCTTTGATCATGGTATTGAATCCCCAGAAATTCGCCGCAGTCAAGGCAAGCCAGAAACAGGAACTATTGAAATTTATTCCTATCACCAAGGCAACCAAACTATTATTGAAATTAACGATGATGGCGGTGGTTTAAAAGGCGAAAAAATTACCCAACGAGCTATTCAAGTGGGTTTACTAACAGAAGAACAAGCTCAAATAATGCCGCTCGACCAAATTCACAACTTAATCTTTGAACCAGGATTTTCCACCGCCGAGCAAGTCAGTGAACTATCTGGTCGGGGAGTTGGTTTAGATGTGGTTCGTCAACAAATTCAATCCCTCAAGGGCAATGTCAGCGTTTCTTCTCGTCTTGGCAAAGGAAGCACTTTCACCCTCCGTTTACCCTTAACACTCACGATCGCTAAATTATTAGTCTGCTTAATCAGTCAAGACAATCAAAAAACTAATACCGTTGTGGCACTGCCTTCCGATAGTGTGTCGGAATTGATGGTTCCCCGTGCTGATCAGGTCAAAACATCAGGCGGACAACGCTTTTTGATTTGGCAACAACAGATGATCCCCATCTATCCACTCAACACGCTTTTACCTTACAACGTAAATCTAACGGAAAGAATCAACAGTAAAGCTTTAACCACGGTTTCTCAGCCCGAAGATTGGAATTTGCCCTTGATTTTATTGAAACGAGGCGATCACTATTACGCTTTAGAAGTGACTCGTTTATTAACAGAACAAGAATTAGTAATCAAACCATTTGGAAACGCGATCGCTTCCCCTGATTATCTTTACGGTTGCACAATTTTGGGAGATGGAACGCTAATTCCTGTGATTAATGGGGGATTATTGCTGGAATGGTATTGGGAAAATGGAGAAGCGGGCGTATCAACAACTGTTGCTCTGGGCGAAGATGGGGCTGGATTGGATTCGTCCTTTGTGGAACCAACTCAACCGTCGACAATCTTGGTTGTGGATGATTCTGCGGCTCTCAGACGAAGTTTAGCTTTAACCTTAGAAAAAACGGGTTATCGGGTTATTCAAGCCAAAGATGGGCAAGAAGCCTTGTTAACTCTGAATCAAACAATAGGAATTCAACTTATTATTTGTGACGTAGAAATGCCTAATCTGAATGGCTTTGAATTTTTGGGTCAGCGTCGTCGCAATCCTGAAATGATGAAAATTCCTGTTGCCATGTTAACTTCTCGTGGTAGTGATAAACATCGACAATTGGCTATGCATTTGGGCGCGAGTGCTTATTTTACCAAACCTTATATTGAACAACAATTCTTGATGGATATTAAAAAATTACTCAGTCTGGAACTAGCTGAAGTCTAACGTTGTATTATTTTTTGGTTGAATGTCTAATGCTTAAAAGGTAATTACACTGCGAATAGATTCTCCTTGGTGCATCAACTCAAACGCATCATTAATTTTTTCTAAAGGCATAACATGGGTAATTAGATCATCAATATTAATCTGTCCGTTCATATACCAATCGACAATTTTAGGAACATCTGTTCTGCCCCTAGCTCCACCAAAAGCGGTTCCTTTCCAAACTCGACCCGTAACCAGTTGAAAAGGTCTTGTTGCAATTTCTTCTCCTGCACCAGCAACTCCCACAATCACGGAAACGCCCCAACCTTTATGACAACATTCCAAGGCCTGACGCATGACTTTGACATTGCCAATACATTCAAAGCTGTAGTCCGCGCCTCCTTTGGTTAAATCCACTAAATAGGGAACCAAATCTGCCCCCACTTCTTCAGGATTAACAAAATGAGTCATGCCAAATTTTTCGGCTAACGCTTTTTTAGTAGGATTGAGATCAACGCCAATAATCATGCTGGCTCCGACCATTTTCGCGCCTTGAATCACATTTAGCCCAATTCCACCCAGCCCAAAAACTACGACTTTTGCACCCGCTTCCACTTTGGCCGTATTAATCACCGCACCGATTCCCGTTGTTACTCCACAGCCGATATAGCAAACCTTATCAAAAGGGGCATCAGCTCGAATTTTTGCTAAAGCAATCTCAGGCACAACCGTATGAGTCGCAAAAGTAGAAGTTCCCATGTAGTGATGGAGTTTTTTGCCTCGATAGGAAAATCGACTACTGCCATCGGGCATCATGCCGCGTCCTTGAGTTAGTCGAATGGCCTGACAAAGATTGGTTTTAAAGCTTAAACAATATTCGCATTGCCGACATTCAGGAATATAAAGAGGTATCACATGATCGCCTTGTTTGAGGCTAGTCACGCCTTCTCCAATTTCGACGACAATGCCAGCACCTTCATGTCCTAAAATAGCGGGAAATAAACCTTCAGGATCAGCCCCCGACAAGGTATAAGCATCCGTATGACAAACCCCAGTAGCTTTGATTTCGACTAATACTTCTCCCGCCCTTGGCCCTTCTAATTGAATAGTTTCAATACTTAAGGGTTGGCCCTTTTCCCAGGCGATCGCGGCTCTGATGTCCATAATTTAGTCTTAAAAAAGTCTTATTGTGGGGTTTTACAGTAATTTTTGACAGCCTAAAAGCAATAGACCGTCTAAAAAACTCAACTAGGGCAACGAAGATTTATCAGGATCAGACAAATCCCAATCGTCAAGGGGAAGAGCATCATCACCAAATAATTCTAATAATCCATCTTGATCGGTTTTAGAATTTTTGGGTTCTGTTGACTCAAATAGATCATTGATATCATTTAATTTGGGTGCTTCAGAAGAAAATAAATCTCCGAACAGATCGTCTGATTCGTATAAACCTGAGCGATTTTCCAGATCATTCTCATCCGTTTTAAGCATTTCTAAAAATTCAAGATCGGATTTTTCAGTTTCTGAATCAAAGAAATTAATAAAAGGATCGTTCGTTTCGCCAGCTAAAGTTTCGGGAATGTCAGCCAAACTTTCTTTGTCGGCGGAAAACATATCTAAAAAAGGAAGATCGTCATTTAGTTTCCCGTCCCCCAAAAAATCTGGTAAAGCTGGTTCAGCCGTTTCCATTAAGGAAGAAAATTCCTCCGATTCATACATAAGAGATTCTTCTCCTTGCAACATTGAGAGGAAATCTAGTTCGGAACTCGAAGATTCACCCTCAATTTCTTGAGCTTGTAAATTCTCTGAAGACAATAGTTCAACTTCTGATAAAGAAGCAAAACTTTCACCTAAATCCCAAGAATCAGTGATTTCTATAGTTTCTTCTTCTAGTCCCTCAGGAACTTCAAAAAGAGATTCTGTGATTTGCCAAGCACTTTCTTCTGTTATCGGTTCTTCTATAACTAAGGATTGTTCAGGCTCTATCCAAGCTGATAAATCTGGTGCGGCAAGATTTTCTTCTAAAGTTTCATTACTCCAATTTTCGTCTAGGGTTAGTTCGGGTGTTTCTTCTTCTAGGTCTTCAGGAACTTCAAAAAGAGATTCTGTCGTTTGCCAAGCACTTTCTTCTGTTATCGGTTCTTCTACAACTAACGGTTGTTCAGGTTCTATCCAAGCTGACAAATCTGGTGCGGCAAGATTTTCTTCTAAAGTTTCATTACTCCAATTTTCGTCTAGGTTTGGTTCGGGTGTTTCTTCTTCTAGGTCTTCAGGAACTTCAAAAAGAGATTCTGTCGTTTGCCAAGCACTTTCTTCTGTTATCGGTTCTTCTACAATTAACGGTTGTTCAGATTCCTTCCATCCCATCAATTCAGATTCGGACAGAACTGCTTCTTCTATCGGTTGATCTACCCAATTTTCTTCTGATAAATTTTCGGAAACTTCAAAAGGTGATTCCTCAACTTGCCAATCATCTTCTTCGGCAACAGTTGATTCTGTTATCGGTTCTTCAGGAATGGGAGCTTCTTCTGGCTCTCGATTGAGGAAACTAGAGGCGGCCCAAGTTGCTGCTCCTGCTACTCCTGCGATCGCGGCGGGAACTCCCCAACCTCCAGCTTGCTGTGTTTCAGGAGGTGTATCAAAAGATTGAATGGGTGCTACTTGACGTTGTTGAATTTCTTCTAATTCTTGTTGATGGGCTTGCTGTAGTTCTCGTATTTGAGATTGATGGGCTTGCTCGATCGCTTGTTTTTCTTGTTGACGATCAGCTTGTAACTCCTGAATTTGAGCTTGGTAAGATTGCTTAATTTGTCTAATTTGATCTTGAGAATCGACTAAATCTGCTGAATTTCCCTGAGCTTTTTCAACTTCTTGTAACTGTAGCTCGTAGGATTGCTCTAAATTTCGCAGTTGAGCTTGGTAAGAGGTTTCAAGAGATTGAGTTTTTTGCCGCTCATTTTGGAGTTCTTGAGCTTGGAGTGTTTGTTGCGATCGCCCAGATTCGGATTCTTCAACCGCGCGGTTAGCCCGTTCCAACTTCCTTTCTGCACTGTCGAGTTGACGCTGGAGTTTATTAACAAAAAGAAAATAAACCAATCCGCCACCGATGATCACACCAACTAGTCCGAATATAAATTCCATAAAAAATGTCTCCAGATGTCTCCAAAATGACGATATACCTAATATGCCCAAAAACGAAAATTAAGTTAGCATTCGCTGTGCTTACTTTCCATATTTTGTCTAATTTTTTCTAAAATACTAACTTATTTAAAACACTAAAAGTCTTTAGCAAAACTAT
This sequence comes from Snowella sp. SOY_38_metabat_116, assembly GCA_031396835.1. Classification (GTDB taxonomy): domain Bacteria; phylum Cyanobacteriota; class Cyanobacteriia; order Cyanobacteriales; family Microcystaceae; genus Snowella. The sequence goes on along the minus strand of JANNLO010000019.1, from coordinate 3,544 downwards.
CATCCTCTATCCTCAACGTCTTGTCGATAAAAATACAAGAAATATCAATAAAAATTTAGGATCTCATGACATTATTTTACTAAATTTATTCTCAAGATTGACTTTCTCGATAGGCCGCATAAACACCCTGGACGTTATACCAATTTAGAAAAATTCGAGCAATTTCTAAGGCTAATTGAGGTCGTTTTTGATTGATTAGCCATTGTAAAAGCGGTGCTAAGGTTTTTTCATTTAAATTTCCACCCAAAGAAAGTACTCCCCACAACACACGATGCAACAAAGTCATTTGAATCATTAAACGAACTTCCCAAGTAGGATGTTTCTGATAAAATAACACGCCCATGCGTCCTCTTTGAATTTCTTGATCAATTAATTTGGGAATTTGTTTAAGATTAAAGGGAGGATGCCAATGATAACCGACGGCTGAGGGACATTTAATCAGTTTTAGCCCTAATTTTTTCAATCTAACCCCTAATTCGAGGTCTTCCCAACCATATAGTTGAAATCGGGGATCAAATAATCCAGCTTGTTCTAACCATTTTTTGGCGATCGCGACATTTCCTGTGGCAAAATAAGCGGCAGAAAAATCGGTAATTTTATAGGGTTCAGCCGTTGGGTTTTCAAAACTACAGGTATTAATCACGGCTCCGTAGGTAAATAGGCGATCGCTTTGCAAGTTTTTTTCTTCAGCAATCAAGGTCGTTGCATGGGACTGTAAAAAATTTTCTGTCACGACTAAATCACTATCAATAAAAATAATCGTATCGCCGCGCGCTTGGTTGACTCCCAAATTTCTCGCTGCCGCAGGCCCTTGATGATCTTGAACATGAGCCACGACATGGGGAAATTCCGCTTGATGAATTTGCAACCATTCTAAAGTGCCATCAGTCGAGCCATCATCCACTAAAACAATTTCATAATCTGTAATTATTTGATCTGTTAATTGCTGATTTTCCAATGCCCTCAAACATTTTTCTAAAATGGGCTGACGATTATAGGTAGGAATAACAATGCTCAAAAACATTTGTAATTTGAAATATAGATCAAAACCATTTTATCCTTAGAAATCCTCTTCATCTCAAAGAAAAATTTTAAATCAGTCATTCTTTGGCTTTAGATTTACTTGTTGCTATGGCTCTACAGATAATTTTTTCGCATAAAATTAGAAATATCTTAAATTTTTCAAGGTTGATAATCTAACTATTTTCTATTACTTTTTTAAAATATTTGTCGTGAATTTCTTGATAGGTTCCATCTGCATATAATTTAAGCAAAGCAATATTAACCGCTTTTCGTAAAGGTGTTTTTTGAGGATAAATTATTCCATAATTAGTAGGATTAAAAATTTCACCAATTAATTGAACTTTGTTTCTTCCTTCATTATTTGAATAATATTTTAAAACGGGAGAATCAAAAACCACAGCATCTACTTTTTTGTTGAGAAGACTATCATAAACTTGTTCTATATTTGAATATTCTAAGCTTTTAAGATGATTTTTTTTTAAAAATTCAGCAGCGACACTTCCTTTGGTTGTTGCTATCAGATTTCCCCTGAGATCATCAGGCCCTTTAATATTACTTTGTAGCCTTTGAACGGTCATAATACTCGTAAAAGAAGCTGTAAAATAACTGAGAAAAATAACAGAAGAAAACATCCAAAAAAGAGCTACCATTTTAGCTAAAACGTGGTTAGGAGTCCAATCTTTTTGAGTAACTAAAGTGGTAATTGCCCACCAAAACGCTTCAAAAATACCTGGAAAATAATGTTTAGATACCATTGATTCTTTGTGATTGCGCTCAACAAACCAGACAATATGGGCAATAATTGCCGACAATAATGCTCCTATTCCTAATATTTGAGCGATCGCCGTTGAAAAAAGAATACTGCTAGAAGAAATCAGGTTTTGTAGAGGATTAGAAGCACCAGCGTTGTGATTGCGAACCAGAATTTGTAATCCACTAAAAAAAATTGGATAGGAAAAGTCAAATTTTTGTTCACGTTCGGCGGTGATCGAGATGGCAGCTATTCCCAAATCCACTTGATTTTTTTCTACTGCTTTTAATAATTCTTTAATATTGGGATATTTCTTAAACTCAGATTGTACTCCTAATTGAGTGGCGATATTGTTCCACAATTCTATACTAAAACCTGAAAGCTCTCCATTTTCTTCAATCACAAAAGGAGGAAGAACACGGGTTGCAATTTGTAAAGTTTGCTCTAAATTTGTAGTTAATTCTGTTTGAGCAAAGGCAGGAGAAAAGACAAATATAAAATTTAAAATACCTGAGATTATCGCAATTATTAATGAGTAAAATAATGTACTTATTCCTATTTTTTTTAACGGCGATCGCGGCGGAAAAAATTTATTTTTTTTAAGAATTAGCATGAATTTTTAAGATGACTTTTTTATTTTAGCTAAAGAACTATATCGAGTAAAATCCAACGAACTTAATTGTCTAAAAAACGTAGAGAAGATGAGAGGTAAGTAATCTTTAATAGTAAATAAAAAATAAGTACAATCAAGGATTCTTCTCTACGGTAAACTTCTGTCTCAACTAAGTCAATCAAGATTAGAGTTAAACTATGATTTGGGATTATCGCCATTCGTGAATTTTGAGTATAATTCTCTTGAAGTCTCAAAAATTTTCTAAATTTTAATTTTGTCTGATAGCAGACTACTCAAATCTCCGATAATCTGTATAGTTGTTTGCGTTCACTTAAAATTTAAGTTAGTCAATTACAGAATGGTCAATCTAACCCCAAATCCCAGCTATAGCGTTAATATTCGCCTCGAATTACCGAATCGATCAGGCACATTGGCTAGTGTTACCCACGCGATCGCTTCTGAAGGAGGAAGTTTCGGACAAATTTCTCTCATCGAAAGCACTCTCAAAATTACCCAACGAGAAATCACGGTTAATGCTTTTAGTGAAGAACACGCCGAAAAAATTGTAGATGCGGTTAAATCGCTAGAAGACGTTAAATTGTTGAGTGTTTCTGATCGCACTTTTGATCTACATCGCAAAGGCAAAATCAGTGTCGAAAGTCGTATTCCCATTAATTCCCAAGCAGATTTAGCGATGGCTTATACTCCAGGAGTCGGCCGCATTTGTCGCGCGATCGCAGAAGATCCTGATCAAGTTTATTCCCTAACAATTAAAGGAAATACGGTGGCTGTCGTTACCGATGGCAGTGCAGTTTTGGGAATGGGGAATTTGGGAGCAGAAGCAGCTTTGCCCGTAATGGAAGGAAAAGCCATGCTATTTAAGCAATTTGCAGGAATTGATGCTTTTCCTATTTGTTTAGCCACCCAGGACACAGAAGAAATTATTAAAGCCGTCAAACAAATCGCACCCGTTTTTGGAGGAATTAATTTAGAAGATATTGCGGCTCCTCGTTGTTTTGAAATTGAATCTCGCTTGCGTCAAGAATTAAAGATTCCCGTTTTTCATGATGATCAACATGGAACGGCGATCGTCACCTTGGCTGCTTTAATTAATGCCCTAAAACTCGTTAATAAATCCTTTGCCTCCGTCAGAATCG
>JANNLO010000319.1:0-12529 GCA_031396835.1 Snowella sp. SOY_38_metabat_116 | reverse complement strand
CAATTCTCATTATGAGAATGATTCTCATGAATCTATCGCTTTGCAATGCCTGAAACCCTTATTCTATCGTTGACCTGCTTAACTGTATTGATAAATTTGACAACTTTTTATAGTACAAATGTTTTAAAATGAGAATTGCTGCCAACAAGCCGAGACAATATACGGAGCGGTAACCTTGTTTTATAATACCCAAAATGAATCGAGGGAACAGGTCAAATTTGCTCATTATTCTCCTCGATATTTGTTCTTTCAGCCGACTGTTCTAGGGCGACAGTTCGCGGGAATCTATTCATCTTCATCAGAAAAGTACAATGAAACAAAAATATTTCAAGATTCGGCAACTATTCGCTCTGTTTTAGTGGGTCGTTAGCTATTCTTCTAAAACGGCTGAAAGGAGTATTTCAATATTTTAGTGGGAATCTATTTGATTTCTTTTTTTATCGAACTTGATTAAACCAGTCTAATAAGCGATTTAATGCCCACCAAATATCTTCATCGTTTGCTAATTTTTGACCTTCAAGACTGTTGATATAACCGACATGACCGCCAAAAGGAGTAATTGTTAAATCAATGGCAGGATTAGCTTGACAAATTTCTTCTAATTCAGGAATTAAAATAGGAGCAAAAAGGGGATCGTCGGCGGCGTAAAGTATCAGTGTTGGTTTGTTTAATTTTGGTAAAAAAGTTAACGCATTACTTGCTGCATAATAATCAGAAACGGAGGTAAATCCTAGGCGAGAAATTACCAATTCTTCATCAAAACCCCAAATACTGTTTGCTCTGATGATCGCTTTTGGATCGATGTCTTGGGGATGAAAATTGTGAAGATTCCAAGCCAATTTTTTTAACTGATTACTAATAGCTTTCTCTATATATTTACCCAATGGATGAGCCATTAAATATTTTAAAGACCGCTCTGAATCTACACTGGGACAAATCACTGCACCGCCTGCAATATCAGATTCAGCTAATCCCAAATGAGAACTCAGAGTTTGGGCTTTATAAATTCCCCAGAGTGCTAATTGCCCGCCGAGGGAATAACCTGTTAACCAAAAAGGGGCTGGACATCCCATTTTTTTTCCCTGAGCGACAATCCTGACAAAATCTTCGCCTTCGTATAAACCATCAGAAGTCAAATTTGGCGAAAGTTCAGCCGTTTTCCCGTGAGCGCGCCAATCAAATAAAATAACGGCATAACCCTGAGCAAAGGCTTTTCGCCCTAATAATCGCAAAAACCACTGATTATTTAAATCTCCCGTAATGCCATAGGTTCCCACCAAAGTTGCTTTCGGATTGTCGGGAATCGCAACCCAACCAAAAATAGGAACGTCATTTGCTCCCTGAAAAATGTGTTCTTGGTAGGGCGGTTCTGGATGAGAAGTTGTTTTTTCCCAATGGCGACTCGCTCCCCAGACACTATAAAGAGTCATGGAGATACCATTTTTTAAGAACCAAGGCGGAATAAAAGTCGAAAACATTTTAATTTGGGGAACTATAGTAGATTAAATCTGATTTTGTCGTGACTTAAATAATCATTTAATGTAATTGCGTTAGTTTAATTTTTTGGCTTGATCTTTTTATTAGAAAGTTGACTTTTGCTGGTCTCTATTTGGGCTTTATTCGTCTTATTTTTATCCTGAGCTTTATTTTGTTTGCTCACTTTTTTAGGATTAGTTGGAGCTTTCTTTCTGCCCTCACGATTGGCGATATAATCTTTGACTTGATTGATGACTTTGTTTTCATCTATAGGCTTAAAAGTTATTGTATTTTTGTTAGATTTTATTTGAGTTTTAGTCGGTTTATCTGAGATTTTTTGACTAGGATTAATCTCAGGTTGGGAAACACCTTTTAAGGCTTCATCTCCCAATTTAAATCCTAAAAAACCACTAGCTACGGTTGCGATCGCAATAATAACTAACAACACAAAGGGCAAAGGAGATTTCATATAAAAATCATGAGTATTAGTCACAATATTTTGGGTATTAACATTCAGATTTTTCATGGAAATTAAAAATTAGGCTGAGGAAGATTTTTTGTATTTTTAGATTAATATTAACACTGTTCCAGAAATGAAGATCAAATTGCTTAAATCAAGTTAAAAACTTTGAGATGAGATCAGCCTGAAATATTAATTTCTGAATTATTTAATAATTTATTATTCCATCAATTACTTATCAACTTTAATTGAATAAGAAGGTTGCAACCAGCCTCTACGCCAAAAGAAAATCAGAGATCCGCCCGCGATCGCTAACATCACAGCCCAAGTTCCTGCGTAACCCCAACGAGATTTTAATTCAGGCATATATTCAAAATTCATGCCATAAACTCCTGCAACAAAAGTCAAGGGAATAAAAATAGTCGAAATTACTGTTAAAAATTTCATTACCTCGTTCATTTTATTACTCATAGAAGTCATATAAACCTCCATTAAACTAGAGGCCAACTCTCGATAAGCTTCAATAATATCTAATACTTGAATAATATGATCATAGCAATCTCGGTAATAAATTCGAGCATCATTACTAATTAAAGAAGTTGTGTCTCGCAGTAAAACATTCATCACATGACGCAGGGGCCAAATCAAGCGACGAAGAGCCAATAATTCACGACGAATATTATAAATTTCTTCCATTAATTGACTATTAGGATTACGAATAATTGTATCCTCTAGAGCCTCAATTCTTTCTTCATAATCTTCTAATAAAGGAAAGTATTCATCCACAAGCATATCTAATAACAAATACACTAAATAATCGGCTCCTTCTTGACAAACTTTGCCTTGATTAGAACGAATGCGATCGCGAACTGGATCAAAACAATCGGTTAATTCGCCTTCTTGAAAAGTTAATAAATAACGCTTGCCCAAGACAAAACTAACCTGTTCACTTTCAAATCCATCTTCTTCGCGATTGGCCCGAACTCGATGGGCAATAAGCATAACATGATCGTTATAATCTTCAACTTTAGCCCGTTGAGGAACATTCACAATATCTTCTAATAATAAAGGATGAAGCTTAAAAATTTCTCCAACTTGTTTCAAAACCTCTTCACTTCCTAACCCTTGAATATCCATCCAAGAAACTGTATTTGTTCCCAAATAAGGACGCAACGCATTCGGTGTTAAATCTGATTTACGTACCGCATGATCAGGGCTATAATCAATCAAAATGATCTTAGAAGGAGGGGCATCTGGCTCAATGCTTAATGTTCCTGGCTCACTTCCAGGTGAATCATAAAAATAATCAAAATAATCTTCTTCTTCCTCTTCTTCGGTTGCAAGAGATTCACGTAAGAGGACTTCAGGACTTAAGCGAGATTGAGTCATGATCTTTTGGGCCCATAAAATAAGGAATGGAGAGAAATAATACTCTTTAAAAAGTTATAAAGTTGAGAGTAAAAATAATTTTTCGGTTAAAGTTTAACTAAAGTTCGACAGAATTCTGTGATCAGAAGAAAGCTTTTCTAGAATGATCAGAAAAAAATTATTAGTAATCTTTTAAACCTTGCTAAATTTTGTTTTAATTTAGTTTAAATAGAGATGTTTTCATAATGACCGATAAAAACCCGTTGGGCTGGCCCTGTCATATAAATGCGTTGATCTGTTTCAGACCATTTGATCTGTAAACATCCCCCTGGTAATTCTACGGTACAATGACCCTCAGATTTGCCTGTTAAAACTCCAGCAACAACGGCGGCACAAGCTCCTGTTCCACAAGCAAGCGTTATTCCCGCTCCCCTTTCCCAAACTCGCATTTTTAAATAATTGGGTGCGATCGCCTGAATAAATTCCGTATTTGTTTTTTTTGGAAAGGCAGAATGGTGTTCAAACTGTGGGCCAATCTGTTCTAAAGGAATTTGATCCACATTTTCCACAAAAATAATACAGTGAGGATTACCCATACTGACGCAAGTAACTGACCAAGTTTGACCCGCAACTTCTAGGGGAATATTAACGACTTTATTGTCAGCTTTCGTCAAATTTGTGGGAATTTCTGCTGCTAATAGTTGGGGAAAACCCATATCAACTGTTACTTGTCCGCCCGCTTCTAATTGGGGCTTAATGACACCAGCAAGAGTGTGAATGCGATAACACTTGCCAATAACAATTTCTCCTTCTAAATCGGCAATAAATCGGGCTAAACAGCGAATGCCATTGCCACACATTTCGGGTTCAGAACCGTCTGAGTTAAAAATTTGCATACTGTAATCTGTTCCTTCTTGACCAGGAAGCGCGAAAATCACACCGTCTGCACCAATCCCAAAGTGGCGATCGCACATTTCAACAGCTTGTTCAGAAGAAATTAAAGGAATATTACTGTGACGATTATCAATCAAGATAAAATCATTACCTAGTCCATGATATTTGGCAAAAGCTAGAGACATAGAAGAATTACCGCAGAGTTTCAAGAAAAATTAGGTTTATATCAAACTTACCCTATTTTGAGTTTTATCACGTCTGCCAACAAAATAAGGCTTTTATGTTATATTAACTTTTGTTAAACAAATTTTGTCTGAAATTCTCCAATTTTTTCAAGCAAACAGTAATCTTTCTTTCTATTAACAACTAAAATGCTAGAACTTTATCAATTTGAATTATCTCAATATTCTGAAAAGGTTCGTTTAATTCTTGACTACAAAGAATTAGAATATAAAAAAATTGAAGTCACTCCAGGTGTTGGACAAATTGAACTTTTTCGGCTTTCAGGACAATCTAAAGTTCCTGTCTTGAAAGATGGAGAAACTATTATTTCAGATTCAACTGATATTGCTTTTTATTTAGATCGAAAATATCCAGAAAAACCGATTATTCCGACTGATCCCGTTGCGCGCGGACAATGTTTATTAATTGAAGAATGGGCAGATGAATCGATTGGATTAAAAGGTCGTAAAGCTTTAATTGGGGCATTGAATCAAAACCCAAATTTTCGGACTTCGATATTACCAAATAATACGCCTGATTTCTTTAAAACTTTAGTCGGAGCCGTACCTTCTGAAGTGTTAGATTTTTTCGGATCGGGAATTGGTTTTGGTGGAGATGCCGTAAAAGACGCAATGCAAGGGCTTAAGCAAGATCTAGAAGCTTTGTCTTTGATTTTGCAACATCGTCCCTATTTAGTGACAGATGAACCAACTTTAGCCGATTTAGCGGTGGCAGGTTTGAGTATGACGCTGAAATTTCCTGGCGGAGATTATTTATCTATTCCCCAAGAGCTTAAGGGAAAAGGTATTCCAGGTTTAGCCGATAATAGTTCCTATGAACCCTTTTTTGCTTGGCGCGATCGCCTTTATAGCACTTATCGTAAATCTTCTTATTCTAATTCTGGGGGAACTGGAAACCCAACTGTGATTAATATTGAGTAGATTGAAAGTCTGTGATCGCGTTTTTGAATAAAGATAAGGCGCGATCGCATTTCAGAATTTAGAATAGTAAAAATCAGTTTTGTTATCAAAATAAGCGATTATTTCTTCAATTTACAAGGTAAGATCTCTGATAGTTAATTCATTATTTTGATAAAGTTTTCTATTTTCTTTTTCACAGTAAATACAATTTATATTCCTTTAATAATTTGACAGTTAGTAATTATTATTTCTTAATCAATTAAGGTAAAAATTTTAAAAAATAATTCAAGACATAATTGAAGGCGAATCATCCATAAAATTATCGCAAAATATCAATGATTGAAATCAACAATTTATCTAAATGGTATGGAAACTTTCAGGTTCTCAAAGATTGCACAACTCAGGTAAAAGAGGGTGAAGTTGTGGTAATTTGTGGGCCATCAGGTTCAGGAAAATCAACTTTAATTAAGTGTATTAATGGACTAGAAATGTTCCAAAAAGGTGATGTTTTTGTTGATAATATTTCCGTTGGTAAATTAAAAGCCAATCTTCCTAAATTGCGATCGCGAGTCGGGATGGTATTCCAACATTTTGAACTATTTCCCCATTTATCGGTGATTGAAAATTTAACGATTGGGCCGATTAAAATCTTAAAACGTCCTAAATCTGAAGCAAAAGAACAAGGCATGAGGCTGTTAAACCGTGTGGGCTTAGAATCTCAGTCCCAAAAATATCCAGGACAACTTTCAGGCGGTCAACAACAACGAGTTGCTATTGTTAGGGCGTTGGCGATGAATCCCATTGTTATGCTCTTTGATGAACCGACTTCTGCTCTTGATCCCGAAATGGTCAGCGAAGTTTTGGATGTGATGGTTGAGTTAGCCCAAGAAGGCATGACGATGATGGTTGTTACCCACGAAATGGGTTTTGCTCGCAAAGTCGCCCACCGTGTCATTTTTATGGATCAGGGATCAATTGTGGAAGATAGCCCGAAGGAAGATTTTTTTAATAGTCCGCGATCACCTAGGGCGCAACAATTTTTATCGAAGATTTTACATTCTTGAATTTTCAATAAAAACGCGATCACTGATTAGGATAGGAGTATGAAAGGCGATCAACTTTTAGGCCCGATTAAGAAGATTCTGGGAATTACTGCGGGAGTTTTAAATTAGAATCGATCTAGAATGAATCTTCATGGCGCACCTTTATTAGTTAATTATCAACAATTAGAAAAAAATTATGTTGAAAACTTACAATGCTATTTTAAATCAGAATAGAGTTCAATGGCTTAATGAGACACCCAACATCAACTTAGGTAATTCAATTCAAGTTCAAATCACTCTATTAGAGGAAACTGAAATCACTCAGTCTAATGGTCAAAAAATGGCAGAGGCACTGAAGAAAGTTTCAGAAAATAATATTTTTGCAAAAGTTGATCCTCTTGAATGGCAACAGGCAACTCGTCAAGATCGATCCCTTCCTAATCGTGATTAAACTATGTTACTCGATAGCAACATTATTATCTATGCCGCTCAAGCTGAAAATGAATTTTTAAGAGAATTTATTATCGAAAATTCTCCCTATGTGTCTGCTCTTTCTTGTCTTGAAGTATTAGGTTATCATAAACTAACCGATGAAAATAAAGGCTATTTTGAAGAGTTTTTTGATGCTTCTCAAATCTTGCCAATTTCTCAAGTTGTCATTAATCAAGCCGTGAGACTCAAACAAATCAAGAAAATGTCTTTAGGAGATGCCATTATTGCGGGGACAGCCTTGGTTTATGATTTAACAGTGGTTACACGCAATATTGATGATTTTCGGTGGATTAATCAATTAAACGTGCTTAATCCTTTTGACGATTTAAAGAAAAATGATCCCATTTCCTGTGATTGAAAGTGAAAGGCGATCGCCTTCAACAAATTGAAGCACATTTCACGATGTTAAATATCTTTGAATAGTGTACAAATGTATGAGCGATCGCTGATTCGGTTAAGTGGATAGTATGACAAAAAAGATAATAGGATTTCGAGTTGATGTCATACTATTGTCGTTAACGTAAAAGAGCCGAATGACGAGTTTGAGAAGACAAAATTAACTTAGCCTCTGGTGCATTGTCATCAGAAGAGTACACTGAATCCACAAAGTGTCCGCCATTATAATGACTTCCTTTTCCGTGACTATTTGTTCCTCCTACCCGATGGCTACCAGTACGATTTGCGGCCTCGGCTGAAGAGATAAACAACAAAGAAGTCAATAGAACCACTAGACTCAAAACTAATACCTGTTTGAAAAACTTTAACATAGAGAAATACTCCTTTTTTATGTTTTTAGAGTTTAAGTTATACTCTAATTTGCCTTGTGTCTTGTTAAACGCACCATTAATCAAAAAAAACATTTGAAAATAAGCGTTTATCAATTTCACTCAATTAATATAACAAATCAACCGATTAGAAATCATTGGAATCAAGGCGGATAAAGACGGGACTTTTATAAACAATCTTTACAAAAGACGGATTTTAGCGGAAAATGGCGGATAAAGACTTCGACAAACCAGAAACAAGTTTATGGATACTCAAGAATTGGTTAGCTATTTGGACGAATTACTATTTTCTTCTACGGGAGAACGGATTGATAGTTTGCAAGTTGCGATCCTCAAAGGTGTCCTAAAAGGTCAAAAATACGCAGATATTGCTCAAGAGTTCAACTGTAGTGCGGGTCATGCAAAAGATGAAGCCTATAAACTTTGGCAAACTCTTTCAGATGCGTTGGGAGAAGAAATAACGAAGTCTAATTTTCGAGCAAGAATTGAGAAGATAACAGCAAAAAATTCTAAGATTTTTCGTAATACTATTCAAATTGGCAAATTTAATTTGTGTTCTAACTCTTCCCCTGATATTGAAGAAAATGATGATGTTATTAGGGAGGATCAAATTATTGTTGAATCAGTAAAAAAGAAAACCAAACGAGAAACGATTCCCCGCTTAGTCAAATTAGGATTAACCGCAGAACAAATTGCCGAAGCTTTAGATTTACCTCTCCAAGAAGTTAAGAAAATAGCAATGATTCCAAATTCACGGCTGAATAATTTCTGCAATTAATGAAAGAATAAAATATACGCAAGATAGTTGCAAGGAAGATTTTTTTGATAGTCCGCGATCACCGATGGCGCAACAATTTCTCTCGAAAATTTTGTATTCTTAAAGATAAATGTTGATGTATTCTAAAAATTTGAAAAAGCGCACGAAGGCTAATCCCTAAAAAATAAATTTTGGAGTTTCTTCTAACAGAATGGATAAACAAAACGCAAAAACAGAAAGTCTTTGGGAATATTTAAGTAATTCTCGATTAACTCGCTATTTATTATTGTTTGGTTGTGCTTGGGTCACAATTCTATTGATTAATTATTTCCACAGCATGATCGCTCTTTTTACCGCCGCAGGAATTTTTGCCGCTCTTTTAAATTATCCAGTTGCTTGGTTGTCGCGCTATATTCCCAGGGGATTTGCGATCGCGATTACATTTATTGTCGCTTTAGGATTAATGCTGGGATTGGTCACGGGTATAGGATTACAAGCCGTTAATCAGGGGCAGGGTTTAGTTAGTCATCTCAAAGACGCACTCCAACAGCAAGATTTATTACCCTACCAAGATGTTCTAGAACGCCTAGATATTGGCAAAGTAATTGATAAATTACAAACAGGTTTAACCTCTGGTTTAGGAATTTTACAAGGAATTTTTTCTAGTGTTTTTGCAGGAATTTTTGGAGCGGTAATTAGTTTATATATGCTGATTGATGGTGACAAACTTTGGCAGTCTTTTCTTAAATTATTGCCTATTGCTTCCCGCGATCGCTTTGCCCAGACTTTTCGCCAAAGTTTTCTCGGCTTTATACGAGGACAAATTGTTTTAATGGTATTTTTGTCCATCGCCAGTTTCTTGGTGTTTACGGTTTTAGGCGTTAATTATTCCTTGATTTTCGCGCTGATTATCGGTGTACTGGATGCAATTCCTGGTATTGGTGCGACCCTCGGCGTTTTAATTGTGACTTTATTAGTTTTCACTTCCCAAGGAGGCGCGATCGCGGTAAAAGTCGTGATTGGCTCCCTCATACTCCAACAAATTCAAGATAATATTATTCGTCCTAAAGTGATGGGAAATGCCCTAGAATTAAACCCTGTTGTTCTCTTTTTAGCTCTATTTATTGGCGAACGAGTGGCAGGACTATTGGGCGTTTTTCTATCGATTCCGATTGCAGGGATGATTGCTATTTGGATGCGATCGCTTAAGGAAGAAAAAATATTATTAGAGGAAACAAAAAAAGACTTTCCCGATCACCAAGAAAGTCATGATTAATTCAACTAATTAACTAACTTATTTACTTAATTCATAGTCAGTTTGAAGATTTGCTTGAATAAGCTCGGCAGCCGTTTCACCCGTTCGCAATGCACCCTCAAAAAATCCTGCCCAGCGATCTGCCATTTCTGTTCCTGCCCAATAGATTCGTCCCACTGGAGTGGTCAGAGCATCCCCAAAACTTGTCCACACACCAGGCGGCATAAAAGCGGCGTATCCTCCTCCAGTCCAGGGTTCGCTAGGCCAATCCACTTCGTCGTAAGTCACAGGAGATAACGCTTCATCACCGAAATAAATCGCTAAATCCGAGAGAACTGCCCCACGACGATCGCTTTCACTCATGGGTTGCCAACGGCCATAGCGATCGCCAACAACAAAGGTTGCAATGACTCCAACACCTGTTTCTGGGTCAGAACTATCGGCACAGAGTTCAATCCATTCACAGTTTCCTTTAGCAATACCAGCTAGTCCTTTTTCTCGCCAGAACGGGCGATCGTAGGAGATTAAAATTTTGGCACAACAACCCATCGGAACTCGTTGAGTGAGTTGCGCTCGTGAAGATGGCATGGGCGGATCGTAGTGAATTCGACCTGCTAAATGGGGAGGCATAGCAACAATGACAAATTTTGCAGTAAAAGAATTATGGGAAGTTTTGACTTCAACCTCTGTTTCACTGTGATGAATACTCAAAACGGGTTCGTTTAGATGAATGCGATCGCCTAATTCAGTAGCAATCTTTTCAGGAATTTGTCCCGCTCCACCGTGAAGAAGTTCCGCCTCTGGATGTTCCGATTGGGGCGCACTTTTTTGTCCCCAAAGAACATGAAGAAGAGATACTTGACTGGGTTCAGCGGGTCCCAAAAAACCAGCAGCACGACACAAATAGGAAAAATACCAATGTCCAAATTCAGTATGGGTATTTTCTTCAATCCAACGGGCAAAAGTATCACTATCAAGCCGTTTATTTTGCTCATTGGGGCGGGGATAACCATCAGGCATTGCACTAGAAAGTTTATGAAAATGTTCCCAAGCAGTCATCGCATCTTGCCATTCTTCTTCGGGTAAAGCGGGAATTTCACCTTCAGGAAGACCTTGAAAGAAACCGTTAAATTCGTAGCGTTTATCGTTGAACATAAGCACGGTTTTTCCATGAGCAGGAGAAGGAAAACGACGCACTTTATATTCGTCTAGTAGGGCCAAGAATCGCTCCTGGGTAGGGCCGACCCACTGACCGCCCAAATCGATCCATTGTCCTGATTCTAGAGTCCGACCATACATTCTTCCCCCAAGGCGATCGCGGGCTTCAATTAACAAAACATTTTTACCAGACCGATGCAAATCACGAGCCGCAATAAGTCCTGAAAGTCCAGCACCAATGATGATGCAATCATAAATATTGGATTTTAATAATGACACGCCCTTGACTCCATCGTTGAAATTTTTATTCTGTTTGCATAATACAACCCTAAGACCTTTAAGATTGAGATACTTTATTTTTTGTCCACTCAAAACAAATACGCCATTTTTCATTTTTGCGGATGCTGTACTGTCTTTTTCGATACACATCATTGGATTCAGACAAAAGCTAATAGATTTGTTGGGTAATAAGCCAAAATATCCTTGAAGCCCTTATTCAGTAAGCATTTCAGTGTTTCCTAATCAAAATCCTTGAAATCCAATGCTGGCAAGGGTTTCAGCTATTTTCTCTTCTATTTCCCAACAGGTCTAATATTCAATAAACTTTGCCATACCGCAGAACATCAGCTAATCATTATCAACCAATCGGCTTAACGCGAGGAAACGAACATGAATGAAAGTAAGCCATCCACTCAGGGCAAATGTCCAGTGATGCACGGGGGAGCCACAGAGAGCAGTATGTCAAACATGGAATGGTGGCCCAAAGCCCTTAACCTCGACATTCTGCATCAACACGATCGCAAGACCAATCCAATGGGATCGGACTTCAACTATCGGAAAGAGGTCAAGAAACTTGACGTGAATGCACTCAAACAAGATTTACACGCCCTGATGACCGATAGCCAAGATTGGTGGCCAGCAGACTGGGGGCACTACGGCGGTCTGATGATCCGCATGACTTGGCACGCGGCTGGAACTTATCGTATCGCTGACGGTCGAGGTGGTGCTGGTACAGGCAATCAACGCTTTGCACCAATAAACTCCTGGCCTGACAACGTGAACCTAGACAAGGCTCGTCGTCTCCTCTGGCCGATCAAAAAGAAATACAGTAATAAGCTCAGTTGGGCTGATTTGATTGCCTACGCTGGCACGATCGCCTATGAATCTATGGGACTGAAGACCTTTGGCTTTGCCTTTGGACGTGAAGATATTTGGCATCCCGAAAAGGATATTTACTGGGGGCCAGAAAAAGAATGGCTTGCCCCCACCGACAATCCTAATAGCCGTTATTCTGGTGAGCGGGATCTGGACAACCCATTGGCGGCTGTGATGATGGGGCTGATCTATGTCAACCCTGAGGGTGTGGACGGTAATCCTGACCCACTCAAAACCGCCAATGATGTGCGTGTTACCTTTCTCCGTATGGCTATGAATGACGAGGAAACCGTTGCCCTCACTGCTGGTGGTCACACGGTGGGCAAATGTCATGGTAATGGTGATGCGGTACTGCTCGGACCAGAACCTGAAGCCGCCGATGTAGAAGAACAGGGGCTGGGCTGGCAGAACAAAACCCAGCGTGGCTCCGCAAGTCGCGCAACTCGTCTGCGCCCGTCAGTCGGATGCGTGCGATCGACGTCGGCGACGAGACCTTGGCGGGTGTTCTCGCCCGGCCGGCGCGCGCCGCACTCACCACACTCGG
>JANNLO010000257.1:0-8371 GCA_031396835.1 Snowella sp. SOY_38_metabat_116 | reverse complement strand
CGATTGACGGCCAACGATACGAGCATTTCCTTTAAGGAATTTAACACGAACTAATCCTGTCACTCGTTCTTGAGTTTTCAGAATAAAAGCATCCAAGGATTCTTTGAGCGGACTGTACCAAAGACCCTGATAAATGATGTGACTATAGGTGTCTTCGACTGATCGCTTGTAGTGGGAAACGTCTTTAGTCAGAGTTAAACTTTCGAGATCTCGATGAGCATCAATTAAAACCAATAAAGCGGGAGCTTCATAGATTTCTCGTGATTTAATACCCACAACACGATTTTCGATCATGTCCAGACGACCCACGCCGTGATTTCCAGCAATGTCATTGAGACGACTGATTAAAGCAACAGGATCTAGAATCATGCCATTGAGACTTACGGGAATGCCTTTTTCAAAGTAAATATCCACATATTCGGCTTCGTCAGGTGTATCCGCGATCGCCTTAGTCATGAGATAAACTTCTTCTGGAGCTTCTGTCATGGGATCTTCCAGGGGCCCTGCTTCAATACTGCGTCCTAATAAATTGCGATCGATGCTATAAGGTGAAGATTTTTTGACAGGAGATTCTATGCCGAATTTTTCTCCGTAGGCGATCGTTTCTTCCCGACTCATGTTCCATTCCCTGGCAGGAGCTAAAACTTTTAGATCAGGATTGAGAGCCAAAATTCCTAAATCAAAACGAACTTGATCATTCCCTTTGGCTGTGCAACCATGAGCGACGGCATCGGCTCCATATTTCTCGGCTGCCTCGACTAACATTTTGGCAATCAGAGGACGAGCTAAAGCAGTTGAAAGGGGATAGCGATTTTCGTAGAGTGCATTGGCTTGAATCGAGCGAAACGCATAATCTCGAACAAATTCTTCTTGCCCATCAATGACTAAAGATTCCACTGCTCCACAACGAAGAGCTTTTTCTTGAATAGGCCCCAGTTCATCTCCCTGACCCAAATCTGCGGCTAGGGTAATAATTTCTTTAACGCCCCATTCTTCCCGAAGGTAGGGAATACAAACGGAGGTATCAACCCCACCCGAATAAGCTAAGACGACTTTATTAGCACGACCCATAAATAATTTAACCCTAGAGTATGACTAACGGGATATTGTATCAGGTATTTCTGGATTCAATTGTGCATTATGGACAGGAAACTTTAACGTTTTATAGTGAAATTCTCAAGCACTCATCTTCAAAACTGAGGTTTAAAAAACTTATAGTTTTTCTCTACAAGGATTTTGGGCATTGTTTTCTTAAACTTGGTCGCAGAATAACGCATAAAAAAAGAGGAAGAAATCACTCTTTCCCCTTCTTAAATTAGTTGATTTTTAGCCTATTTATTTGGCTGGGGAGTCATGCGGAGATAGGGTTTAACTTCCTGAACACCTTTAGGAAATTTAGCTCGCGCATCTTCAGTTGAAATAGAAGGAACGACGACACAATCTTCTCCATCTTTCCAGTTGGCGGGTGTTGCCACTTGATGATAATCGGTCAATTGCAAAGAATCAATTACTCGCAAAATTTCATCAAAATTCCGTCCTGTGCTGGCGGGATAGGTGAAAGTTAAGCGCAATTTTTTGTTGGGATCAATGATAAAAACAGAACGCACTGTTAAATTATTCAAAGAACTGGGATGAATCATTCCATACAAATCTGCAACACGGCGATCGCCATCTGCGAGAATGGGATAATTAACAGTCGTATTTTGGGTTTCGTTAATGTCTTTAATCCAACCCATGTGAGAGTCCACACCATCCACACTCAGTGCGATCGCTTTCACATTGCGCTTATCAAATTCTGGTTTGAGACTAGCAACTGTTCCCAATTCTGTTGTGCAAACGGGCGTAAAATCAGCAGGATGAGAAAAGAGGACAACCCAACTGTCTCCTATCCACTCATGAAAAGAAATTGTTCCTTGACTAGATTCCTGGGTAAAATCTGGAACGACATCACCTAATTGAATAGCCATAATTACGACCTCCTAAAAAATTGTTTACAAAGATCCATTCTATCTTGACATGGAATGCAATTTTTTCTAGTTAGTTTTGGTAAAAAATACCAGAATTGTTGAAAATGTTTAGTTATTTTTTAGAGTTGAGCTTTGTCACAAAATTGAGGGATAAATTTTTTGCAAATTTTGAGTTTATTTTTTTAAAATACTTTTCTTTTTATTCTTATTTAATGGATCAAATCCTAGAAGTTAGTAGCAATATTAAAACAAGTTAATTGACTTCAATCACTAAAGTTTTAAAATCACTAACTATTAATTAATATTGTTCATAAAATTTTATTTGTATTTTTTATTATCTACTTACGTGTTAGCAATGACACAAAAATAGTTTTATCGTCATTATTGCATAGTTACAATCAATTGAAAATTAAATAAATGATTTGAGCAACTTGATTTAGAGCAACTCTTGACGAAATATGAAAATGATGCTATCCAAGGAAGTAAGGACAAATTTAGTTGACGCGATCGCAGCATTAGAAATTTATATAAATAAAATATTTAAATAGAAATAAATCTAATAAGTTATTTAAGATAAATCTCAAACTCTCTTGATATATAAGCATTTTAAGCAACAAGTAAACTGCAATTTAGTTTTAATTTAGCCCAATTATTCAGTTGATTCAATATAAATTATGGATTTTTAATTATATTCGTAAGTGTATTTGCGCAATGTGTCTTATGTTAGTGTATGATTGCTCAGTGATTTGACTGAAGCCAAAGATTAGATTGTTTTCGACAATGAATTCATTAAAGAAAACTCTCAGGAATTTTATTTCTTGAGGCCCGCTTAAACTGAATTCTAGGAACTAATAAAATGGCTAAAAATATAGATCTGTTGACTGGATCTGAGTTGATTAAACCGATCATTGCTTCATTGAATAATGATGACCTGCTAAATACAATTTCTTACCCAACAATGTTAGTGAGTGATAATTTTAATTCTCCAAAAACATCTAGTAGTAACCAATCTAATTTAGTTGCTCAGTCTGTTCCATTAAATAATACGAATAAGCTTGCATCTCTTGCCACAATCAGTGCCGTTAGTCTTGCTCCTGCTGCCGTCACCAAATATCGTGTGGAAGCTGAAAACATCACGAATTTGTCAGTTTTCCGTCTTGAATCGATCGCGGCGGCTTCTGGGGGAAAAGTTTTAAGCTTCAAAGATGGGGTTTCTAGCTCTGAAACAGGAACAGCGACTTTCCAATTTACAGGCGTAGATGGCTACTATGATGTGATTCTGGGTGCTTTTGATGAAAATGATGGTCAAGCTCGTTTTGAAGTAACCCGAAATGGAAGTGCAATCGGTTCCGTTACTTTAGACCAGCAATTAGGAAGTGCAGATGCGATCGCCCAAACGGCTGTGGCTCGAACGATTACCACCAAATTGCAAATTAAGAATGGAGATACTTTCAGTATTAAAGGGTTTGAAAATGCGGGAGAAAAAGCTCGCTTTGATTACATTGACTTTATTACAGCAACAACTGTTGTTAATAGTCCGCCTGTAGCCCTTGACGACTCAGCAACAACCAATAAAAATCAAGCCGTGACGTTATTAACGACGAATTTATTGGGCAACGATACTGATGCAAATGGAGATGTATTGACGCTATCATCGGTAAAAACAGCTGTCAATGGGAGTGTAGTCCTTAATGCAAGTGGAAATCCAGTCTTTACGCCAACGGCTAATTTTAGTGGTAATGCCAGTTTTGATTATGTTGTCAGCGATGGCAAAGGAGGAACTGACACCGCAACTGTCAAAGTTCTGGTTACCAACTCAACCCTTGCCTTACCCGACTTAGCCGTTAAGTTTGCTCCAAAGAGTAATCCAGCTTTACCAACAGGAAAAGATATTTTCGCACCTTCTTTTGTGATTAATGATGGTGGAAATTCATCTCGTCCCATGTTGGCAGAATGGACAAGGACAGGGAAAGCAGGAGAAACAATTGTCTTAACAGGCTGGCAAATGGATGCTGGCACAAAATTTTTCGTCTATGGTCAAACGAATGCGACCAATGGAGTTTTGCTTGAAGCGGGAATTCAAAAATTAGCTGGTAATGTAGCTGCTATCACTCTACCAACAGGCTTACCCCAAGGTTCAGATTATTTACTCTGGGCAAAGAATAGTTCGGGCTATAGTCAACCCGTCATGATCAATAACACTGAAGCTTGGTGGGTCAAAGAAACCTCCAGTCGCGGTCAAATTGCTTCCGTTTTTGGGCGTAATTTATCTCAAGATGGCGGTACTCAAAGCTCACAAGTTTATCTAGAAGACACTACTGGAAAAGGATACTGGGCGCAGGTTGTTGGCGTTAATCCCTATAAAGTTGACTTTAAAGTTCCCGATGCATTAGTGAATGGCAACTATCAAGTATTTGTTCACAATGGCGATGGAGGTCAATACGGCTGGTCAAAACCTCTAACAATGACAATCAACAATGGCTTGAATTATACAGGGACAATCTTCAACGTTAAAAATTATGGAGCAAAAGGTGATGGAATTACTAACGATACTGCGGCAATAAATGCAGCACGAGCCGCCGCCGACAACACTCCTTGGTCAACCGTTTATCTACCAACTGGAACCTATGTTATTAATCAAGCCTTAGATCCAGGTCGTGATCAAGTCCGCTGGTTGGGAGACGGTAAAAATTTGACCAGTATTAAAGCTATTAACGGATCCAGCCAAAGGTTTTTGTTCTTCAACGAAAGTGTTGCTGCAAAGCAAATTACATTCCAAGATCTCACATTGGATGCTAATAAGAAAAATGGAACCAGTATATCGAAGACGACTTATCTCAGAAATACTTCTGATCTCCAATATTTAAATGTCAAAATTAATGGAGAAGGAACCACTCCCTTTGATTGGCACACGAATAAAAATGTATCAATGAAAAATTCAGAGGTGATTGGCCAAAGCGGATACTTAGGCAAATCCAGTCAAGTCTTTATTGATGGAAGCAAATTTTATGGAACTGATGACACGGCTACGCTCTTATATGGTGGTGGCGTACAAGGGCTTTCTATTACTAATTCAGTCGGGCAGAATTTAGATAGCTCTGATCCTAACCCTGCAAAATGGGCAAAAGGACGTTTCTTTGTCGATAATGGTCGCGGAGGAGCTGGAAAAAACCAGTATATCGGCGATAATCAAACCATTGACTTGTCTGTTTCTCCCTCCTCTTGGGATCAAAATTCAGGGGAGCAAATCTTATGGGAACAGGGTGATAAGTTGTCTACTTTTTTGGGGACAGTAACTTCCACAACAGCTAATACAGTAAGCGTTAATCAACCTTCTAGCGCGGTGAATGATTGGTACTATCTCTCTATTGTTGGCGGAAAAGGAATAGGTCAAAGTCGCCAAGTGAAATCCTTGAATCAGTCCACCTATACACTTTATGACAATTGGAATGTGTTACCCGACTCATCAAGTGTTATTGTTGCCAATCAAAATGTTAGTAATGCCGTTGTTTATGGCAATACCCTAGACGGTTTAAGTGATTACAAATCGCGCCAAACAGCTTCTGCCGGAGTACAGACCTACTTTGGAGCGACTAATTTAATTGTTGATAGTAATAGTTTCAATCAATTGAGAAATGGTGTTCGTCTATGGACAGGATATGGAACAGATACTAACCCCGTCAACTTTACTCAAGTGAGTAATAATACTTTTACAAACAATCTGACTGGAGTTGGAATAGAAATTTCTGCACCGCTGGGAACTGCTCTTACAGGAAGTTCTATCCGTAACAATACTTTTAGTCAAGTTGAAACCGCTCTATTTATGTGGTCGAGAAATAGTACGGTAGGTAATCGGTTCCCCATCGCTAATATGAATGTATTCGAGAATAATGCCCTAGGAACAGGTGGAATCTCCATCAATCAACGAAATAGCGACATTCAGAATACTATTTTGCTGAATAATACTTCATCTCATGGCTTTCTCAACCTTGGTGCTGTTAGTGGTAATTTCTCTTTTTAAACTGAGTTGAAAGACTCGAAAACAATAGTAAATTTTCTTGAACAAACTACCCTGCTATTTTTAACAGAGTAGTTTTTTTCTGACTTTGGTCAATATCAATATGTTTAGGAGATAAACGGATTTTTTCTGAGATTTTTCTCAATATGAAATTTTTGATGCCATTTTTTTGTCAAACATAGCAACAAGAAAAATCAATAATCAAATCTATCTAAATTTAGTATTTGTAAGCTGAATCACTAGGATCTCGCATTAAAAAATCTTATCAAAAATCTTGTTGTTAATCAATTTTTATTTACTTTTTAACAAAAAATAATTAGTCAAGATACATCTTATGTATGTATATACTTAAGTGACAAAATTAAATCCTTTACTTACTGTTATTCTTAGTCCTTATTTTATGTAAATTTTAGGAATCTAATGCGTTATTTAGGATTTTTTTTGGAGTCCAAAATAATTACTTGAGTAAGCGAAAATTGACAAACCATAATCCTATTATTCTTATGTCGTCAAAGTCAAGTAACATTTGAATTACTAATTAAAAGATATTGAATGATTAGGATTTGCGTGGTTTTCTCATAGATCACCATGCTAGTCTGTGACAAGTTAATAAAGATTGACTAAAAATCTATTTGCTAATTTCGAGACAACAATGTGATTATTTCAATAATTTTTCTAAAAAATGGTTTGGCTCTTTCCAACCAACTGAACCCAAATCAATTTTGATTAAAAACAATTTTGAGTTGACTAATAACAACGACTTGAATGACTCCAATAAACACTTTACAAATAATTTCTTCGGGGAAATGCTTTAATTCTTATTCCTAAGCGAATTCTTTCTTGCTTTATATTTTTTATACGTACGAACATCCGTATGTAATTAGTTTGGCAAGAGAATAATGACCGTCTTTAGTGGGAATTGAGAATAAAGTTAATAGGTAAAAATTAACGACTATCAAATCGTTGAGTTCCTAGTGTGGAAAATTTTTTAAAGATGTCTGTTGAGAGGTTCATGGCATAAATTAGCAAAACCATTCTCATTAATCCAATAATAACTAAGAGGTATCGAATGAGTAATAATCGTATAGAAGCTGAAACCATTACCAACGTGTCTAATTTTCGTCTGGAGGCAATTTCTGCCGCCTTTGCTGGAAACGTTTTAAGCTTTAAGGATGGGATCTCTCGTGATGAAGTGGGAACTGCCACTTTTCAATTTATTGGCGAAGATGGCTACTACGATGTGATTCTCGGTGCTTTTGATGAAAATGATGGTCAAGCACGTTTTGAAATAACTCAAAATGGGACTTCTATCGGTAATGTCACCTTAGATCAACAATTAGGAAGTGATGTTGCCATCGCCCAAACTGCCGTTGCTCGAACGATTACCACTAAATTGCAGATTAAAAATGGAGATACTTTCAGCATTAAAGGCTTTGAAAATGCGGGAGAAAAAGCTCGTTTTGACTATATTGACTTTATCCCAGCCACAACTGTTGTTAATAGCCCGCCTGTTGCCAATAATGATTCGGCGACAACTAAACAAAATCAAGCCGTCACCTTGCTGGCCACCAACTTACTTGCCAATGATACAGATGTTGATGGGGATAAACTTACGTTGTCATCAGTCCAAAATACTGTTAACGGCAGTGTAGTCTTGAATGCGGGTGGAAATCCAGTCTTTACGCCGACTGCTAATTTTACTGGTAATAGCAGTTTTGACTATGTTGTTAGTGATGGGAAAGGAGGATCTGCAACCGCAACGGTCAAAGTTCTGGTTACCAACTCAACCCTTGCCCTACCCGATTTAGGAACTAAGTTTGCTCCTGTCAGTAATCCTACCCTCACAACAGGATCAGATATTTATGCCCCATCTTTTGTCCTTAATGATGCTGGAAATTCATCTCGACCGGCGATCGCGGAATGGACAAGAACGGGGAAAGCGGGCGAAACGATTGTCTTAACAGGCTGGCAACTAGATGCTAGTACGAAATTCTTCGTCTATGGGCAAACGAATGCGACCAATGGGATTTTGCTGGAAGCGAGAATTGAAAAATTAGCTGGCAATGTGGCGGCGATCGCTCTGCCGGCTAATTTACCCCAAGGTTCAAATTACTTACTCTGGGCGCAAAATAGTTCGGGCTATAGTCAACCTGTAATGATTAACCAGACTGAAACCTGGTGGGTAAAAGAAACCTCCAGTCGGGGTGAGCTGGCTTCAGTTTTTGGACGCAATTTATTCCAAGATGGCGGAACTCAAAATTCCCAGGTGTATCTAGAAGACAGTGCAGGAAAAGGTTATTGGGCAGAAGTGGTAAGAGTTAATCCCTATAAGGTTGACTTTAAAATTCCCGATGCCTTAGCCAATGGCGATTACCAAGTATTTGTC
>JANNLO010000314.1:0-1660 GCA_031396835.1 Snowella sp. SOY_38_metabat_116 | reverse complement strand
ACGAGTTACCGTAACAGCACTGACAGCAGTACCATTCTCATTAACGGTGAAAGTGGGAGAACTAAAAGCTAGAACACCTGCGGCGGATAAAGTAGGAATATCACCTTCTCTTAGAATCTCGATCGCGGTTACTTCTGGGTTGTCTACCACCGCATCAAAGTTGATACTGAGACTGCCATCGGTGACTTGCACCTGGGTTGATTTCGTTAGGGCTGTCTTTGCGCCTCCCTGTAGCAGAATATCAAAATCATTCAGGAGCGATCGCCCTTCAATATCAACATCAAAAATTCTTTTCCCAGTTTGTTGCCAGTAAAGTTCAGCGAAGTGAAGATTGACATTATAAATCCCAGGCGTTACTGCAATTTCGTAGGCAAAGGAACTGCCATTAATTCCTGATCGCTCATTTTGGTAGAGAGGACTATCATTAGTTCCTGCAATGGTTTGAGCGATCGCGTAGGAATAGCTTGTTCCAACAAAGTTTTGATCGGCAGACCAATTTTTTCCGAGAGCATCGACATAGGAAGCACCGCCAGTATTGATTCGCGCAATGGTCGTACCGCTAGTGAGCAGTGGTAATAATGGTAAGGGATCGCTGGGTTGCCCAGTGTGTAAAACGGCTCCATAGGATTCTTTCAACCACGGCTGAATTGCTAGGGACGTTTTAATATGGCCCGTTTTAAATTGAAGATCCCAATCACCTCCCAGAGCGTGACTACCAGTGAGGTTTATTGAAGCTGCAATATTAGCACCCGTCAGTTGGCTAAGTTTTTGTACAAACATAGAACCGCGATCGCCTGTGGCTACATTGCATCCATAAAGGAGAATATCAGCGTCTGGTTGAAGGGCAATTTTCCACAATTTTAAGTCGTTGGAGTAAGAGTCAATGGTCGTCGTATTTAACCGAGCAGTACCTAGTTTTAGGCAACCTGATTCGCCATGAGAAACTATATGAAGACTAGAGATTCTCTGTCCGAACTTTCTCAAGATCTGCGTAATTTGTTGAATGCCATCGCGTGTCGCGTCGAGAACAAAAACCTGAATGCTTGAGGTTATTCCAGCTAGAAAATTTTGTAGATTGTCAATGCCAGCATCTACAACAACGATTTCATTGAAAATTCTTGATTTTAGGTTTAATGAATCTCCAAATCCGTTTTTCAGATCAAAACAGTCCAGAAAATAACCGTTTTTTGTTGGGAACTGGTTGCTAGACTTCACAACAGACTGATTTGTCAACCAAGTGGGGCAAGAGGAACCAATGTACTGTCCTCCCTCAGTATTGATAAGTGTCGTACAGGTATTCATAATAAATAATAATTTTTGATTGTTTGGATAATAGTTATTAATTAATTTTGTAATTTGTCGATCGCGGGAAGAATTGTTGGTTCACTTAGGGCGAATATTCCCGATGTTGCAGGCTCCGCAATTTTCAGCAATTCAATCGAAGTAACCGAAGCATTGTCAACAGTTGAACTAAAGTTAATGTTCAAAATACCATCTGTTACTATTACTTGAGTGAACTTAGTTAGAGCCTTATTTTTGCCACCTGCTTGAGTCCACAAATCAAAGTTTTGCAACATTTGCTGACCTTCTACATTGACATTAAAAATTCGTTTTCCTGCGGCATTCCAATATAGTTCTGCAAAGTTTAAGTTAACTAAAT
>JANNLO010000033.1:0-18749 GCA_031396835.1 Snowella sp. SOY_38_metabat_116 | reverse complement strand
TGCAGTAGCTGCTCATTTAGAACCTGAGATTTTAATAGTTGATGAAGTATTGGCCGTTGGCGATATTCGTTTTCAGAAAAAATGTTTGGGAAAAATGGAAGAAGTTGGTAAAGAAGGAAGAACGGTTTTATTTGTTAGTCATAATATGAGTACGGTGAGTCATTTATGTAATCGAGCAATTTTACTAGAATCCGGTTCTTTATCCCTAGATAGTTCTTCTGAACAAGTGATTAGTGTCTATCTAGAAAACTCTTATAAAGTTTCTCAAGATTTACCATTAAATCAAAGACGTGATCGCAGTGGTTCTGGCAAGGTTCAGGTCTCTAGTTTTAGAGCATTAAATGAAGAGAAAATTGAAGAAAAAGTTTTACAATCAGGGAAAGACTATGATTTTGAAATAGGCTATGAAAACTATGCTGACCAAATTCTAGATAATGTTGTTATTAGTCTTGATTTCTATGATGAAAAGGGTATAAGAATACTGATGTTGAGAACTAATTTTACGAATAATAACGTTACGATTAATTTAGGCACAGGCTCTATTATTTGTCACGTTAAAAATTTACCGTTAGCTAATAGTTTGTATCGAATATCCCTCTGGCTATCTGAGGGCGATCGGGAAACGCTCGATTTTGTAGAAGATGCCGCGATGGTAATGGTAGAAGGGGGTGATTTCTTTGGGACAGGAAATCCAGGATTGCCAAGTCACTGTAAAACTTTAGTAAAAGCTGATTGGATTAATGTATAGCAATTAATTATCAGTCGTGAGTTTTTTTAAGGAAAGATCTAACAGAGTATTAACAGACAACTTAGGTTCTCACGCATTATTTCTTATTTTGTAAAATAGAGATTTAAAAATGTTGAACAAAACAATATGGTTACTTTGGTTACAAGGATGGGATGATGCGCCTTGGTTAGTTAAACAGGTTGCAGAATCGTGGGAAATCAATAATCCAGACTGGAATATCGAATATGTGACATTAGATAATCTTCATACATATGTTCAAGATATAGATTATCTCTATGATAGAAGCAGAGAAATAATACCCGCACATAAAGCTGACATTATTCGGTTAAGTTTATTAAAAAATCATGGTGGTGTTTGGGCTGATGCCACTCTATTGTGTATGCAACCATTAAATGGATGGGTAGAAGAAGCGGTAAAACCTGCTGGTTTATGGATGTATCATGGTAATGGCGGCGGCATGGATGGAGTAAATGGGCCAGCTATTTGGTTCATTGTGTCTGAAAAAAATTCTTTAATAATAAATAAATGGAAAAATGCGTGCGATACATACTGGAAAAATAGAACTAAAGCAGATAGTTATTATTTACTTGACGGACTATTTAAAAATTTATTTGAATCTGATCTAGAATTTAAAAATAAATGGAATCTTGCACCTCACTTATATTGTGAATCTAAAGGTCAAGCTCATACATTATATTATCGTATTAGAAAACTTAATTGGCTCTCTTTAGCATCATCCAATAATCCAGATTTAAAAAAGATTTTCTTAGAAACGCCCCCCTACGTTCTGAAATTATCATGGAAAGAATGGCAAAAAAATTTTCCTGATCCCACTAATGCTGAATGTAAGAATTCAAATTCATATTATGCGATACAAATGTCTAAAAGAAAATTTATATTTAGGCATAAAATGTCCTCTAAAAATTCTATTTTCTTTCACATAAAAATGTTTGCCATACAGAATGTTCTATTCACATTTAGAGTATTCTGGTACTCTGTTATTTTATTTCCGCAAAACCTATGGAAGTTTATTAAGCGGGTCATTCGTAAAACGATGATTATTTTTTCATAGCCATTTCAAAAATTAAGTCTATTATCTAAAAATCTTTCTTCAGATGATTTAAACTTTAAGAAAAAATCCAGTTATGAAAATTTTCAAACTTTAACTCCAATTTAAAAAAATAACTTAAAAATCAAATAATTTTAGATTCTTATTTAATGATCTTTGTGCGACTTAATAAAAGCATTAATTATTATGAATATCAACAATCCCTATCGTGCAACAATTTCTCCTGTTCCAAATGATGCGCCTCGTCCACTTTGGTCAGTCATGATTCCGACCTATAATTGTGCTAACTATCTACGAGAAACTTTAGCCAGTGTATTATCTCAAGACCCAGGCTCTGAGCTTATGCAGATTGAGGTGATTGATGATTGCTCTACTAAAGATGATCCCCAAGCGGTGGTTGATGAATTGGGAAAAGGTCGGGTCACATTTTATCGACAACCAGAAAATGTTGGTCATACTAAAAATTTTGAAACCTGTTTAATGCGATCGCGAGGCAAGTTAATTCATCTATTACATGGAGATGATTTAGTCAGGGATGGATTTTATCAAAAAATGCAAAAAGGCTTTGAAACTCAACCCGAAATTGGGGCAGCATTCTGTCGGCATATCTTTATGGATGAAAATAGCAATTGGCAAAAAATTTCCGAGATAGAACAGCTAAAAAGTGGCATTCTCAATAATTGGTTGGAGAAAATAGCCATCATACAACGTATTCAAACGCCGTCAATTGTCGTTCGTCGGAATGTCTATGAAACCTTGGGTAGTTTTGATTCCCGTCTTGCTTGGTCAGAAGATTGGGAAATGTGGGTAAGAATAGCTGCTAATTATCCAATTTGGTATGAAATTGAACCATTAGCCTTATATCGTCGTCATTCAAATTCTAATACAGCAGGATATCAAAAAACAGGTGAAAACGTTAGAGATATTGTTAGAGCAATTAATATTATCGAATCTTATTTACCTGAAGATATTAGTCAAAAAATCTCAAAAAAATCTAAAGAATTGAGTGCAGTTAACTCTTTCAAATTGGCTTACTTTATGATAACTAAAGGTGATTCAGCTTCGGCAATTAATCAAGTCAAAGAAGGGCTTAAATGTAGTTACTCTTTTTATGCTATTCAATCATTGCTTGTTATGTTAACACGAGTAGGATTAAGGACTATGAAACCTTCATTTTATTTGGGTAAAGTTTATAATAATTAATTATCTTTTATGACTCAACAAAATCAATATCTTCAGCCTCACCGAGCAGAAATTGCACCACTTTCAGAAGGAATAACTCGTCCTCTTTGGTCAGTGATGATTCCCACCTACAACTGTGCAGACTATCTACGTGAAACATTGACGACTATTCTGGCACAAGATCTTGGCCCAGAAGTGATGCAAATTGAAGTAGTTGATGACTATTCTACGCAAGATGATCCTGAAGCTATTGTGAGAGAAATTGCAGGCGATCGCGTTAGTTTTCATCGTCAACCAGAGAATGTCGGTTCCATCCAGAATTTTAACACTTGCCTAAAGCGATCGCGAGGAAAATTGATTCATTTATTACACGGTGATGACGGTGTTAGAGAGGGTTTTTATCATAAGATGCAAGAGGCTTTTACGATAAATCCTGAGATTGGTGCCGCTTTTTGTCGTCAAATTAATATAGATGAGCGAGGAAATTGGCAATCATTTTCTGTTCTAGAACAATCTCAAAGCGGTTTTATAGAGAACTGGTTAGAGAAAATCGCTGTTATTAATCGTTTACAACCTCCTTCTATCGTAGTAAGGCGTGAGGTCTATGAAAAATTAGGAGGATTTGATCAACGAATCTGCTGTTGTGCTGAAGATTGGGAGATGTGGGTACGAATTTCGTCCTATTATCCTGTTTGGTACGAAACTCAACCATTAGCTCTTTATCGAGTTCATTCATCCTCTCTCACTGGACGTTGCGCCCTTACGGGTCAGAATGTTCGAGATTTACGAAAAATCATAGAAATTATTCAGCCTTATTTACCCGCCGAGAAAGCTAGTTATTTAGCGCAAAAAGCTAGAGAACTTTGGGCAATTTACGCGATTAAAACTATCACTCCAAAATTTATCGCTAAGGGGAATTGGAATGCGGCGGGAATCCAATTACAAGAAGCATTGAAATGTAGCTGTTCCTTGAAAGTTCTTGCGGAATTGGTCTTGATGATGGTAGGAAGGTTAAAACATTTGAATAAAATGAACCATAAAACAAATGTTAAAACGTCATGGGCAGCTAAGTTTCTCAGCATTTTAGGATGATGTGAGGCTATTTTGATCGAACAAAATTTTTAGGTTTAAATTAATTTTTCGGACTCTCGATCTGGAGCTATTCAGCATTCTCAGGCTAATATCTCTAGAATATGCTCGTTATTGAATTTTAAGCCTGTCGGTAGTTTCGGGGATTAATGTTTTAGTTGAATCATTAAACGCTGAATTTTTAAACATTTTATAAAATATTTTTTTATGCTTACTCAACATCCTTATCGAACTCCGATTTTACCTGTTCTAGAGGGAGTATCACAGCCTTTGTGGTCAGTAATGATTCCCACCTATAACTGTGCGAATTATCTACGAGAAACACTGGCTAGTGTCTTAGCTCAAGATCTAGGATCAGAGTTAATGCAAATAGAGGTGATAGATGACCATTCGACAAAAGATGATCCCGAATCTGTTGTCAGAGAAATAGCAGGCGATCGCGTTACCTTTTATCGTCATCCTGAAAATGTAGGCTACATTAAAAACTTCAACACTTGTTTACAGCGATCGCGCGGTCAATTAGTTCATCTACTTCATGGAGATGATTGTGTGCGAGATGGATTTTATCAAAAAATGCAACACGGGTTTGATGAAAATCCTCAAATCGGTGCCGCCTTCTGTCGCCATATTTTTATAGATCATAATAGCCATTGGCAAAACATTTCTTCACTAGAAGAAACCAAAAGCAGTATTTTAAACAACTGGTTGGAAAGGATTGCGGTAAAACAGCTTATTCAGGCTCCCTCCATCGTTGTGAAGCGTCATGTCTATGAAAAGCTAGGAGGATTTGATAGTCGGATGTCTTGTTGGGGAGAAGATTGGGAAATGTGGGTACGTATTGCTGCCCAATACCCTTGTTGGTACGAAACTGAGCCACTGGCTTTTTATCGTAAAAGTTTAACCTCTTTGACTGGATCTTCCACTCGTAGCGGCAAAAACATTCAAGACTTTCGTAAAGCTATCAACATCATTAATGGATATTTGCAAACTGAACAAGCGAATAAACTCAAAAAAATAGCATTAAAAAACTATTCATATTATGCTCTCGGTTCAGCAAAAAATTTTGTTGCCAAAGGAGACGGCTATGGTGCGATTAACCAAATCAGAGAAGCCTTTCTTTGTAATTTTTCATTAATAGTGGCAGGCTATTCATTAAAGCTAAGTCTTGATTTTTTATTAAAAATGATGACAAAAATAGCTTGGACTAACTAAAATTCAAAAGTAAAAATTTAATACTTAAACTTTCAATCTGTTTCTTAAATCTGTTTCTGATGAACGATATCTCTCTTGCCTTATAAACTAAAATTCATAACTTAAAACAGTTTAATACACCCCATTAACGAAAAATGAAGACTAATCAAAACTTAGCAAGTCTAGTATCAATTGGCATTACAACTAAAAATCGTTGGCAAGATTTAGAAATCACACTTTCTAAAATTAAAGAGGCAGGATGGGAACAATTACCAATAATTATTTTTGACGATTCCTCTGATGAAGCTTGTCCCTTTAATCTTTCTAGTTTCTCATCACAGATTCAAATTCATCGCTTTACAGAATCAAAAGGTTATATTGTTCGTCGTAATCAGATAGCACAGTCAATACAGACCAAATATTATCTGAGTTTGGACGATGATTCCTTCCCCGTATCTGGCTTTTTAGGTAAGGCTGTCGAATTTGCTGAGTCGCTGGATAATTTACTCTGCCTGAGCTTTCCAATCTATAATCCCATACTGAAAAAATATCAAAGTCAATCTTTGAAAAAAGAGCCATACCCTGTTCGAGCTTTTATCGGTTGTGGACATCTTCTGCATCGGGAAAATTTTTTGCAATTGGGAGGCTATCGAGAAGAGTTAATTCATCAGGGGGAAGAAATAGAAATTGCCGCTAGAGCTTTTTTACAAAACTTGTATTGCTATCATTTTTCAAATTTATTGATTCATCATACGGCTTCCAATGAAGGGCGTAACTGGCACCGTATGGACTTCTATGGAGCGAGAAATAACGTCTTATGGAACGATTGGTTCATGCCAAAACAACTCAAACTTATCAAACAATTAAGAACTTTAGTTGCTAGATCTTATCATGGAATAAAAGTCCGAAGAGTCGGTCAATTTCAAGGAGAATACGCTGGCTTCAATGATATCAAACGACTTAAATCTTATCGTAAAAATATGTCTACGGAATTTTATCAAAAATGGAAATCATTGCCTTATTTCTAGATATAGATTTTTGTAGATAACATTTTAAAATTATTTTAGATTTATATACACATAGCCTTACTAAACACACGCTGATTTCCGCTGGAGCAGAACCTAGTTCTTGTCATGTTATTCCTTATGGCATTGATCTTCCTCAACCACCTTTTCAACAGCCAAGTTCTAATTATTTTCAGGCTCTTTTTGTCGGTTCTGGGGTTCAGAGAAAAGGTTTGCATTATTTACTTTATGTTTGGAAAAAAGCAAGGCTTCCTGAAAAAAGTCAACTGATCCTAGTCTGCCGAAACCTAGTCTGCCGAAACCTAGACCCTGAGATAGAAGAACTAATCAAGCAATAAGTAAAATATGTTTAGGATTGGAGACAG
Organism: Snowella sp. SOY_38_metabat_116; assembly: GCA_031396835.1. Classification (GTDB taxonomy): domain Bacteria; phylum Cyanobacteriota; class Cyanobacteriia; order Cyanobacteriales; family Microcystaceae; genus Snowella. Next base: position 12,080 of record JANNLO010000033.1, on the reverse strand, counting down.
TAATCTGGGTTTACAGTTTCTTCACGACAATTATTGGTTTAGACTTTTTTATTTTTCGTTAGACTCTTTTGTTTTTTAATTGATGATCCTCAAAATAGGTGTTTATATGATGAAATCCATCAAGTATATTTTAGATAGCTTTTTCCCTCCAATTGCAAAAACTTATCGATCTTTGCAGAATTATTTATATTTTAAAAAACTCAAACCCTATCAAACTATATTTGGATTTGAACTTTATGGAGATGCTAAACTTGATACAAGTCGATCAGAGAGTTTCGAGATAGAGATATTTTTATCTCTTGCTGATGAAGTGGATATCGTTGTAGATATTGGAGCTAATGTCGGCTTATTCACTTGTGTCGCGGCTCAGGTAAAGAAAAAAGTTGTAGCTATTGAGCCAGATTTTTATAACTTACGATTCTTATATCAAAACCTTCTAAATAATAACTTTAAAGATGTCGAAATATTCCCTATTGCGTTGAGTGACTCTGAAGGAATTTTGGCACTTTATGGAGGTGGGCAAGGTGCATCGCTAGTTAATGGATGGGGCGGTATACGGTCAAACTACCAAACACTTGTAGCAATCAATACTCTTGACAATCTTCTTTATAAAAGATTCCTCAATTCGAGACTTTTAATCAAAATGGATGTGGAGGGAAATGAGTTTAATGTTTTAAAGGGCGCAACTTCTATCTTGGCTCATAGCCCTTTTCCTATATGGATTATCGAACACGGATTAACAGAGAATTTTGATAATTCCATTAATCCATATTTTCAGCAATTATTTGATCTTTTTTGGGATTTAGGTTATGAAGCATTCACGATTGAAAAAGAACCGCAACTTGTTAAGCCAGAGGATGTTATCAGATGGATGAAAAATAAGAAAAAAGATTTTGGAAGTATTAATTATCTATTCAAACATAAAGATTGAAAAGGAAATATCTCTACTTTCCGATAAGCTCTAATGTTTGTTAAATGCCTTTATTGATATCACTACAACGCAGTTTCAAAAACTGTGACACATTATTCAACTTTCATTGCCTTTTGCTTGTTTGTTAATTGTTGTCCTTGTTTTAGTTTTAATAAATTTATTAATTCAAAAGTCTTTTTCTAATCTATGAATAAATATATTTGTGCTTTTCGAGGACGTAGGGACAATTATCAAATTCCCTTAGCTCTTTCTGAATCAGGACAACTTGATCGGTTTATTACGGACTTTTATACGAGTGATTTTTTACAACAAATAACTCTAGTTCTAAAATCTAAATGGCAAAGTAAACTAAAGTATAGACAAGAAAAACAAATCCCATCGGAAAAAGTAAAATCTCTTTTCGGAACGACATTACTTGAATACAGTCGTCATTATCTCGGTTTTTCTCGTTCTTCTACCTATGCTTGGCTAGATCAAAACTTTTCTTACGCCGCCATATCAAGAGCACGAAAAACAAAGAGCAATCTATTACTTTATACTCCTTATGCTTGGGAAGCCTTTCTTGCGACCTATCATCATGACCCTCGTAAGGTTTTATTTGCATATCATCCCCATCCAACATTTGAATCTACTTTACTAACAGAAGACTTTACACATTTTCCCTTTGTAGAAAAATCCTATCAAGACCAGATAGGTAATGCCCTGCCAGAAAATCTACAAAAAAGAATAAGAGATTGTTGGAAATATGCGGATCAAATTTTGTGTGCTAGTAGCTTTACTAAACACACGCTGATTTCCGCTGGAGCAGAACCCAGTTCTTGTCATGTTATTCCTTATGGAGTTGATCTCCCTCTACCACCTTTTCAACAGCCAAATTCTAATTATTTTCAGGCTCTTTTTGTCGGTTCTGGGGTTCAGAGAAAAGGTTTGCATCATTTACTTTATGCTTGGGAAAAAGCAAGGCTTCCTGAAAAAAGTCAACTGATCTTAGTCTGCCGAAATCTAGACCCTGGGATAGAAGAACTAATCAAGCAAACCCCCAATATTAAGCTAATTAGAGGTACGGATTCTCAGACATTACATAATCTCTATGAAACCAGCCATTTATTCGTAATGCCTTCCTTAGTAGAGGGATTTGGTCATGTTTATTTAGAATCCCTAAGCCATGGTTGTCCTGTTTTGGGGACTGCTAACACTTGCTTGCCAGACTTAGGAGGAGAGAATGAAGGAATTTTTTTAACTGAAGTTAGTAATATAAATGAGCTTATTTATAAGCTAGAATACCTAGCAGAAAAATTACTCAACAACGACAAAATACGGCAGCAAGCTAGATCTTGCTCAGAAGGTTTTTCTTGGCAGAACTTTCGTCATAAACTTCTCAGTTTTTTGTGATGTAAAACCGTTAACGTGAATGATCCTTCAATTATGGCTGAAATTTATCGTAATTTACTTCTTATCGTTTGTTTTGGGTTACTGGGGTGGGGATTAATTCGTATGGAGCGAATTTATCAATACCCTTTTTTTATGGGAGCAATTTTTATCTCATTTCTCGTTCCACAAGCTTTTGCATTAGTAAATAATCCAGGATTGCTAGATCAAACAGCTTTAGAAAGAGTCCTTTTGGTGTCATCTCTGTGTGCCGCCGCTTGTTGGCTAGGATATCAAGGAAAACCTAATGCAAGATGGTTAAGTCAGTTTCAAACTAATATTGATAAAAATAAGTTATTCCATGCAGCTAACCTTTTAATGTTTATCGGTTATCTGTGCTATTTTTTAAGACAAAATACGCCTGATACTACTATAAATGGCAGCTTGACAGGAGCAGGCACTATTTATTTTTTCTTTGGTCAAACTATTTATATTGCGTTTTCGATATTTCTTTTAGAAGTGTTTAAAAAACCTTCTATTCAAAATATAATTTTTACCTTATTAGCTGGCTGGATTCCTTTGCAAAGAATATTAATCGGGAGAAGGCAGACCACTATGGTATTGGTAATTATGATAGGCGTATCTTTCTTTCTTATTCGTCGTTATGTTCCACCAAGATGGTTGGTTATTTTAGCTATTTTTCTCATGACCGTTTTAATACCCGCTATTGGTGCCATGCGCGGAAATCTTTGGGAAAGTGTATTTAGTGGAGAATGGCAAACGATATTATATACCTCTCAAAAATCGTTAGATACTCTAAATAAAGGAGAGATTTTAGAATTAAGGAATGCCGCTGTTTTGATCGATGCGACGGCACATCTTAATTTATATGGACTAGGGGCTGGATGGTGGGATGCTATTATTCAAACTCTCATCCCTGGGCAAATATTAGGATTTGGCTTTAAACAATCACTACAGTTTAATTTATTAACTAGTCCGAATAATCCTAGTGCTAACAATATTTTATATGATTTATATGGTTATTCTTGGCATTCTGGAACAACACCTACTGGGATAGGTGAATCGTTTGTAGAATTTGGTTATTTAGGCTGTTTAGTATTTGCTTTAATTGGTTATTTTTTTAAACATCTTTGGGTATCAGCTTATTATCACAAAAGTCTTTTTAGCTCCTTACTTTATATGGGACTAATTAGCTCTGCAATGCTAAGTTTGACTCACGGGATAGGGCGATTTTTACAAGAAGCTCTTTTTCAAATAGGAGTGATTAGTTTAGTCGTTTTTTATTCTAGAAGCGAACAAAATAAATCTAGGATATTATTAGGTGAAAAAAACTTTAAAAACAGTTTTAGATAGCTATTATCAAGCTAGTATATTTAAAAAAAGTAGCATTTTAATTATTGAAATTAGAACATTGGTAAATATGGCAATATTTAACTCTGCTAAAAACTAAAATCTTTTTCTGACTAAAAACCTTAAAGACATTAATTTAAAATTTTTTTATGTAGCAGTATTTATTTAATATTTATTTTGAAGTATTAGGTTTCTTTTTGTATTGACAGATTAAGTAAAAATCTTTCGAGATATAAGCAATAAAATTCTAATATCAACAAGCTTTATTTTTTGTAAATACTTATTAAATTAACATTTGAAAACTTTTTATGAATACCAATATCGGAATTTTGTTCACTAATCTTGGCCCCTATCACCTTTCTCGAATTGAAGCTTGTGTTAAATATTTTCAAAAATACAAAATGAATATAATTGCCATTGAGTTAGCACGATCCCAAGAAGAATACCCTTGGCAAGCAAAACGAGAAGATTATAACTTTCCGATTTTTTCAATTGTTCAAAATACGGTACTTGAAAAAATAAATTTTTTTCATCTTTTATTTAAAGTTAATTATGGTTTAAATAAAATTAATCCTGATGTTGTAGTAATATCAGGTTATTCTGAGCCTGGAATGCTATTTGCGCTATTATGGGGTATTTTTCATGATAGACCAACAATCTTACTTTCCCCTAGTAAGGAAGATGATAAATCTCGCAAATGGTGGAAAGAAAAATTAAAAGTTTTTATTGTTGAAAAATATACATCATCTTTAGTTGGTGGCAAGGCTCATAAAGAATATTTGATTAAGCTAGGTATCCCTGAAAAAGCAATTTTTTTTGGGTACAATGTTGTGGGTAATAATATTTTTCATCCTGACAATATTCGTCACCTTCCTAATCCTCTTACAAAGCCTTATTTTTTTGCAATTAATCGTTTTGTTACAAAAAAAAATCTTACCTTACTTATTAATGCTTATGCAGAATATCGCAAAATTAAAGGAGATTTATCATGGGATTTAGTCCTCAGTGGCGATGGAAAATTACGTCCTCAAATAGAAAAACAAATTAATACCCTCAATTTAATTAACTTTATCCATCTTCCTGGTTTTTTACAACAAGAGGAATTACTGCCTTATTTCGCCCATGCAAATTGCTTTGTTCATGCCAGTATTCAAGAGCAATGGGGATTAGTCGTTAATGAAGCAATGGCAGCAGGTTTACCTGTTATTGTTTCTAATCGCTGTGGCTGTTTTGAGGATTTAGTCATGGAGGGAATTAATGGTTTTGGTTTTGATCCACAAGATCAACAAGCACTAACTCAACTAATGCTTAAAATGAGTTCTGAAGAAGTAGATTTAATAGCAATGGGTGAAGCTTCATCACAACATATTCAAAAATATTCACCCGATTATTTTGCTCAAGGTCTCATGCAAGCTGTGGAATATAGTTTAGCTCAATCCTAAATTTTTATGAAAATTCTTTTTGTTATTCCCGCTCTCGGTTCCGTTTATGGCGGCCCATCCAAGTGTGTTTTAGATTTAGCTGAAGCCTTAGGTCGTCAGGGAGTAGATTTAGATATTATTGCAACAAATGCTAATGGATCTAATCGTTTAAACGTGCCTACCCAAACTTGGATTAAAGAAAAATTTTATCGTGTTCAATACTTTTCTTACTGGAATTTTTTAGATTATAAAATTAGCTTGCCCCTAACGAATTGGCTATTTCATCATGTTTCTGACTATGATTTAGTTCATACTCATGCAATTTTTTCCTATCCTACTTTACCTGCTCATTGGGCTTGCCAGTTACATCAAATTCCTTATGTAATGACACCTCACGGAATGTTACAGCCTTGGGCATTAGCATATAAATCTGGGAAAAAGAAAATTTATTTTAATCTATTTGAAAGACCTGCTCTCCAGCGTGCCAGTGCGATTCAACTACTTGCCTCTACGGAAGCTGATAATGTAAAGGATTTGGCAATAAAATCCCCCCTTGTGATTGTTCCTAATGGTATTCATCAAAGTGATTTTCAGTTTTTACTAGATCCAGAAATTTTTTATCAGAAATTTCCTGAAACTCGTCACAAAACACTAATTCTTTTTTTAGGCCGCATCGATCCTCAAAAAGGACTGGATCTGTTAGCAATTGCTTTTGAAAAAGTTCGTGCTCAATTTCCTCAAACTCATCTCATCATCGCAGGGCCAGATAATATTGGCTTTACTCCAACTGCTAAGAGTTATTTCGCTGAAGCTAACTGTTTAGATTCCGTAACCTTTACGGGAATGCTTACGGGTTCATTGAAATATAATGCTTTAGCTTTAGCTGATCTTTATGTTGCCCCGTCTTATTCAGAAGGTTTTAGTATTTCTGTTTTAGAGGGAATGGCATCGGGTTTACCTTGTGTTATTACGAAGGGCTGTAATTTTCCTGAAGCCGCGCTAGAAAAAGCTGCCTTAGTTGTTGAGATTAATGCACAACAAATTGCTGATTCTTTGTTGTGGTTTCTTTCCAATCAAAAGGAAGCCCAACAAATGGGTGATCGCGCCCGTAAATTAATTTTTGAAAAATACACTTGGGATAAAATCGCTATAAAAATGAAGGAAATTTATGAAGATATTCTGCAATACAAATAGCTCCAAGCCTTGTGCTAATTTATCGTCATTTTAATTTAATTAATACTAGTGAAATCTTTATTGACATTAACATTTCTAAATACCATCGAAATTTCTTCAAGACTATCTTTTCTTGATGATTTTTTTACGCAATACTTCGTCTGGAGCATTTTTATTCTTCTTTTTTTAATTCTGATTGGGGAATTTTTTTGTCGGTATTATCTTGGACTGGGTACACCGCCACTTTCCATTTCACATCCAAGAATCGAATATATGTTTAAACCTAATCAAGATGTATATCGGTTTGGCAATCATTTTATTACAAATCAATATGGAATGCGATCAGAACCCTTTACCAAGAAGAAAAACATTAATGAACTAAGAATAATGGTTTTTGGAGATTCTGTTGTCAATGGTGGAAATCTTATCGATCACTCTGAACTAGCAACCAGTATATTAAAAAATAAACTCTCTGAAATAATAGATAAAGATGTAGTCGTTGGAAATATTTCTGCTGGTAGTTGGGGTCCAGGAAATTGGCTTGCCTACGCTCAAGAATATGGATTTTTCGATGCTGACATTATTGTCTTAGTTATTTCAAGTCATGATTATGCCGATAATCCTACTTTTGCACCACTAGACAAGAACACCCATCCAACAAAAAAGCCAATTTCAGCTCTGGTCGAAGGTATAGAGAGATATTTGCCTCGTTATTTGTCGCAAATGTCTAGCAGTGTAAGTTTAACTAAGTCTAGCTCAATTAATACACTTGAAAGTCATCATCTTGTAAATAAGAAACTGGAAAAAGAAGTTAAAAAAGGTCTTAATGATTTAAAAATTTTTCTTGGATTAGCAAAAAATAATACAAGTAATATTTTGGTTTTTCAACATTATGAAAAATCAGAAATTATAAGTAGTCATCCTCAAGTTGGAAACCAACTTATTAACCAAACTTGTCAACAATTAGGAATAGTTCCCTTTTCTTTGGAATCATACTTTCGTTGCTCAATTGAGGATGCCATCAATCCTTATCATGATAATGATGAAATTCACCCAAATAAGGTAGGACAAAAACTAATCGCCGACGCAATTCTGGCAAAACTTAGTTTAAAAAACAGTACCTCCTTCGAACACAGCATCTACGGAAAAAAACCTTCCTGAAAAAAATTTTGATCAGAATAATTCACTTTGTAACCTCAAAAAATGCTGTAATTTATTTTACTTTTTAATTTTCTTATTTAGATATGAATCATATGATATCCGTTGTTATTTTAACATTCAATGAAGAGGCTAATTTAGCAATTTGTTTGGATAGCCTTAAAAATTTAAATGCTGAAATCTTTATTGTTGACTCAGGAAGTAGCGATCGCACGTTAGAAATTGCCAAAGAATACAAATGTCAGACTTTTTATAATCCTTGGCAAAATTATGCAGAACAATTAAACTGGGCACTCCAAAATATACCAATTAAAACACTTTGGACGATGCGTCTGGATGCCGATGAGCGTTTAATGCCAGAATTAGTCGATGAATTAAAAAGAGTGTTGACAATCACCCCAGAAAATATTACAGGCTATCAGGTAAAACGTCGTGTTTTTTTCATGGGAAAATGGATACGTCATGGAGGCTATTATCCTACTTGGTTATTAAGAGTTTGGCGGACTGGATTAGGATTTTGTGAACAACGTTGGATGGATGAGCATATTGTTATTTCTCAAGGAAAAATTGCTAATTTAAAACATGACATCATTGACGAAAATCATAAAGGATTAACTTTCTGGACAAACAAGCATAATAGTTATGCTAATCGAGAGATAAAAGATTTATTACATTTATATAATTCTTCTCAGGAAAAAGATTCTCTCTTAGATCGGGATAATTTTACGCAAGCTAACCAAAGACGATGGATTAAAAATAATCTATATAGCCGTTCTCCACTTTTTTTAAGAGCTTTAATTTACTACTTTTTACGTTATGTCATTGGGCTAGGTTTCTTAGACGGTATCGAGGGAATGATTTTTCATTTTTTACAAGGTTTTTGGTATCGTTTTTTGGTAGATGCAAAAATATATGAATATACAAAACAAAAACATTTAATTTAAACTCTATTTAACTTGAAAATCTTTTTAATTCTATCCTTCTTTAAAATCAAAAATCGTGGATTTATTTTTCACTTAGAATCCATCTTACTTAAACAAAGTAAATTTTCAAGCTTGAGGAAATATAAATGTTTTCAAGAATTTTTGGAATCAATTAATTTTTTATCCACTTAACTTTAGATACTTTTAATTTTTATGTCAACTATTTTAGTGACCGGTGGTGCAGGCTATATCGGCTCTCATACAGTCTTAGCTTTACAAAAGAAAGGATATAACGTTATTGTTTTTGATAATCTTGTTTATGGGCATCCAGAACTTATCAAAGATATTCCTAATATTAAATTAGTTGTTGGTGATATTAACGATAAAGATGCTTTAGAACAAACATTTAAAAATTATAATATTCAAGCTGTAATTCATTTTGCAGCCTACGCTTATGTGGGCGAATCTGTCATCAATCCCGCTAAATATTATCGTAATAATGTTGTTGGAACACTAACACTTTTAGAAACAATGCTAAGAGAAGGCGTTAAGAAAATCGTTTTTTCTTCTACTTGTGCAACCTACGGAATTCCTCAGATATTTCCTATTCCAGAAACGCATCCTCAGGCTCCAATTAATCCCTATGGAATGAGTAAATTAATAGTAGAAAAAATTCTCCAAGATTTTGATCAAGCGTATAATCTCAAATCTGTAATTTTTCGTTATTTCAATGCGGCGGGTGCTGATCCCAATAATCAATTGGGTGAAGATCACCAACCCGAAACTCATTTAATTCCTCTTATTTTGTTAACAGCTTTAGGAAAACGAGATAATATTTCTATTTTTGGAACTGATTATCCCACTCCTGACGGAACCTGTATTCGCGATTATATTCATGTTAGTGATTTAGCGGATGCTCATATTTTAGGGCTAGAGTATTTGTTAGCAGAAAATGCTAGTAATATTTTTAATCTGGGTAATGGGCAAGGTTTTTCAATTAAAGAAGTGATTGAGACCGCCAAAGAAGTAACTGGTAAAAATATTCCTATTAAAATTAGCGATCGCCGTGTAGGAGACCCCGCAATATTAGTAGGGAGTGGTGAAAAAGCTCAACAAATTTTAGCATGGAATCCTCAATATTCTTCTTTACATGAGATGATTTTTCATGCTTGGAAATGGCATTTAAAACGCCATGTTTAGATAAACCATAAACCAGTTTTAACAAACGTAGATTTTTAATTTTACTTAAGGAAATTAATATGCAAGAGCGCAATGAGTTTCAATTCTGTCCACAACTACAACAACTTTTAGAAACACAAAAAGTTACGGGTGAAACAAGAGAATTATCCAATCATTTAGGTATCGTATCTACTAAAAATAATCTTTGGGCTTTGCGAGTACTTTTACTAGAACTAAAACCTCAAAATACTCTTGAAATTGGATTAGCTTTTGGAGCTTCTTCTTTGGTTATTGCTTCGACTCATCAGGATTTAAAACATTTGCCTAGTTATCAGCATATAGCAATTGATCCATATCAATCCACTACTTGGGATAATGCAGGTAAAATAATGCTTGAAAAAGCAGGACTTCAAGAGTACGTAGATATTCGCGAAGATTTTTCTTGCTCTGTACTCCCCCAATTATTAATTGATAATAAAACATTTGATTTAATTTACATCGATGGATCTCATATATTTGAAAACGTATTTATTGACTTCTATTATTCTAATCTACTTTTGTCCAAGCAAGGTTTATTGCTTTTTGATGACAGTTACGATCCCCATATACAGAAAGTCATTAATTTTATTGATAAGAATTTTTCGCAAACCTATGAAAAGATCAACTCATTTTACTTGCGATTAAATCAATCAGGGTTTGAAAAAGTTAAGCATACTTTAGCTGTAAAACTAAAAAAAAATCAATTAACTATTTATCGTAAGATAGGTGAAACTGAACGTGCTTGGGATTCAAAATTCAAAGATTTTTAATATTAATGATTACGTCTGGTAGTGCCCTAAATCTGGGGAATGAATAATAAATAAATATAAATCTCAAAAATGGTTCGCTATGTTATTCAATGGGATTTTAGAACACGATCATTTTTTCCTTCTGCGTAAGTTTTAATAGATAAAAACTACTCTGATATTTATGTTTTTATAACAGAGTAGTTTTTGAGGGGATTAATGATTATTTTAGAAATATTTAAGCTTTAATCCCTTCGGAAAAGATTAAGAGCCTAGGAGCCAAAAGAAAAGTTACCATCAATAATACCAGGACTTAAATTGCCGTTAGATGAAGTGTTATTCAAAAAAATAGTGTTCTGAATCTTCCCTTCCCCTTGTCTTACTGAGACCTTACCGCTTCCCAAACTATTCTCCTCAAATACATTCATATTTGCACTTAGAGAAGAGTTACTTGCTGAACTATTCTTCGGTACTATCGAAAAAACTGATTGAACATTATTGAATTTATTATTGCTGACAACATTTCCTAAAGCAGATGTTCCATTTAGCCCCGAAGTTTTAATAGTAACTCCCTCCAACATATTAGTGAACGTATTATTATTCACTTGAGTGAAGTTAATTGGATTATTATCTGCATTAAAAATGTCAGCTCCTGAAAATAAGCCGACACCTTGGATCATTTCATTGAAACTGTTATTTTCAATAATTAAATTAGTCGCTCCAAAGTAGGCCATTACTCCAGTACCAGTAATACGTGTATTGTAATCGCTTAAACCATCTAGGCTATTGCCATAAACAACGGCATTACTGACCTTTTGGTTAGCAACAATAACACTTGATGAATCAGGCTGTACATTCCAATCATCATAAATTGTATAGGTGGACTGATTCAATGATTTAACTTGGCGACTTTGACCAACTCCTTTTCCTTCAACAATTGAAAGATAGTATGTGTCATTCACAATATTAGAAGGCGTGTTCACGCTCACAGTGTTTGTAGTGGTGGAAGTTACTGCACCTAAAAATACTGAATGCTCGACGCTACCTTTTCGTGCATTTTCCCATAGGATTTGTTGTCCATCAGCTTGTTTAGGGCTGTTAGGAGCAATACCTAAATCAATGGTTTGATTGTTGCCCAAATATTGATTATGGGAAATTCCCCATGGGCTTTGTTCAACAAAGAAACCTCCATGAATCCATTTACTTCCACTTGGATCGGAAGAATCTAAATTCTGAGCAATTGAGTTAGTAATAGAAATCATCTCTACTCCACGACCCATCAATATTCCACCAATATCGCCAGTGCCGTAAAACTGAGTTCCATCAATAAAAATTTTCGTAGCATTACCCAAAAAACTGGACTTACCAATGACTTCCGAATTGTTCATCGATACCCGACTATTACTTTGCCAATCAAAGGGTGTGGTTCCTTCCCCATCAATCTTGACGTTTAAATATTGAAGATCAGAAATCTTCCTCATGTAACTCGTCGTAAGCATACTGGTCGCATTTTTGGCATTACCATCTAAGGTCAGATTCTGGAATGTAATTTGACTGGCAGGAATGCTGTCATTCAAGAACAAAAACTTTTGGTTAGAACCATTGGCAACCTTGATACTTGTCAAGTCTTTGCCATCTCCTAACCAACGAACCTGATCACGACCTGTCTCAAGAAAATTATTAACAACATAAGTTCCTTTGGGTAAAAAAACCGTTGCCCAGGGAGTTTTATCGGCAGCTATTCGTGCGGCATTAATTGCTGCTGTATCGT